>JBQCDO010000160.1:0-2399 GCA_051961195.1 Nitrososphaeraceae archaeon
CTATCTATAACTAGGATTAGAAGATTGTAATATTGTTTAGCTAACTGACATTAACGATCGAAATTGTATCAACAAACTGTTATTCAATGAAATTGGCTACTTTGCACATCTTCTGTCACTACTTCAAAAGTAGGCCATTGCGCATCGAAACTGATACACCTTAGTATCTATAGGTCAAAGTCTCCCAAGCTCATTATGTTAAATTAGGTAGTAGACAGATACATTCCCATATTCTACAACGAGATTTCTTTTTTAACCTCTCAGTAATATCAAGATAACCACATAAAAACTTGTCTGCTTAAGTAAGACATATTTTATAGAAATTTAAGCCTCGGTTCTATGATAAACATGAATTGTTCTGTGACACGAAGTACATAGAGCCGTGCAATTCGAGCTATTATTGTTAGATCGATTGCCGTCAAAATGATGAAAATCTAATCCATAACGCTCCAATTTGACTTTACATCGCGCACATTTATTTTTCTGCTTTTTGACCGTGTCGAGCTTAACTAATTCAGAAAAGTTTTTTCTCTTTGTCTTTCTTCTACATTTTGCTATCAATATGAAAGACGCATTAACCCACAACACCAGTGCGAGCGCATTGTACTCAAGTGCAGCTAGGGAGGATCTATCTTGGGCTGATACTTGATGCCACGCTATACAACTAAGGAATAAAAGTATTATGCCAATTAGAACTTGAAAGGTTCGCTCTCTAATCAAATATGCACGACAAGATAGTATTACCAGAACCAAATAGAAGAAAAAATTAGAGATGATGTAATAGAAGTCAGAAGAATCTTGGTAATCTGCTGACAGAAGTTGCAAAGCAGCCAGAATGGCCTGGATTATTGTGTACTCCACACATACCAAGATTATGAGCGCTAAGACTAGTCTGAACGATATAGGTTTGCTATTCGAACGCACGAAGCGAGATCATATCAGATTAAGAATCCCAAATAATGAAATTTTAGAAAAAGAACTCGCAATTAATTTTCTAGTATCTTACAATAGAATATATACATCAGTCCTGTTCCAAACTTTTATGAATTTGTAACGAGGCACATTATGTAATTTTTCATAGAAGTTAATGCGATAGAGTAACAGATAGAGGACTAGCACGCCCCCATTCATTATTCAAGAATCTATTCTTTTCTGCTCGAGGGATTAAGCACTGATGGTCATGCTATCTGCCTACTCCATATATTAAGGGATTACACATTCTATTTGCTAAAGGTCCAGCTGTTTGAATATCTGTATGCTAAAAAATAATATTCACATAGATGTTTATTTTCCAAAATATATTGTTTGAGTCATCACTTAACGTCTTTACCTTCACATGTACTTTATCGTTTTATAACTACTATAGACAGACGACTAAAAGACATTAGACTCCCGATACGTGGATAGACTTACCCAAATCGTTCAAGTGGCTGAATCGGTCTCAGACATAGATTAGGGGTTGCTTGTAGTAAAGCATTGGGCAGTAAAATAAGTTCGTACTACGCCTATATGCATTAGTCCGATATTTTGATCGAACAGTCAAGAGCGATGTAATCCGGGGTTATAAATTTATGAAAAAATGTTAGTTAGGAGATCTTGTAGACCTATACCTTATATTTTTGCAATTCTCCCAACGAAAGTTTCAGAAATACTTCTGCTCCATTATAACCATCGACGTGTGTCTTCAAGATCTTATACTCTCCTCGCGCCCCCTCACTAATTATGACTACGGAATCAGCATCGACTGCATCAACGTTTCCCGCATCTTGGCCATCACTTGACCTTACGTTCTTGTGGACTATCCTGTCCCAATCCAACACAGCTGGTTCAGACATTATATAAGTATACTAAATTGAGGTATATAAATTGGTACAATCACGAAATCAGGCGTCTTATCATGGACGGTCCTGGATCGTTAATGAATTGTTATATTGGGAAACTAAATAGCCTTCCAAGAACCGTGATCTGCTTCAATTGGAATAAGTCTAAAGCCTGTACCGCTACATTGGGACCGCCATTTAGTATTTCGGATCTTGGCAATTTGAACAATCAGTTGTTGCGGTTCCATAACTTGATTATATTTTTGATGATGAATTAAATTCCAGGAACCAAGATTTTGTGCCATTTATGAGCTCAAAAAGATGACATGCATTTGAATTGGATTAATTGGAATTAGTTTTCTCGACTAGGGAATGACTATTCATCAATATTTTGCTGTCTATACCTTCTATAATCTTCATCTACTTCTATTGCTGACGCCAATATCTTACTACTTATCGACTTGGAAGATTGTAAGAACATTTTAGTATCTTTTGGTAGACAATGACCACCTATTCCATCTCTTGGTTCAAGTATATTCACATTCCATTTTGTATTTAGTGCATCTCGTAGTTCTGCAA
>JBQCDO010000161.1:0-61305 GCA_051961195.1 Nitrososphaeraceae archaeon
AATCTAACCGTTTCACAATAAAAACTAAAACTAACTAAGAGATCAAGGCAATATAGTTCGTTTCATTGCCCTATTTTTTTCTTTTCCCATTATTTAAATTCGTGTAAATCATCATACAAGGTCTCGAGAAAAGAGACGTATTGTATTTCAAAGATATCAAGTGCTGGATCAAATGTTCATTCACGCTTATTGCTATTGTGAATGCTTTCCTAGGGCCAACTAAATTCTCACTGAGACAATGTTCAACATTGACTCATCTATCCAAAATAAGTATCCCCAATAGCATTTTTCATGCATGATGTCCATTTTCACAATATTTTGATTTAATAAACTCCAAAGGTTATGCAAATGACAAGATATACTAATTGTATAAACAATTTAGACACATTCCAGTTAAGCATAACATTATATCTAGACCAGTCTATTCCCTCTAAATAAGTCGAAAAGTATTTTCAAATGCTATTCACAAAAAACAGTCGTCGTTTTGCTTCCGAATTTATTCCTGATGATGCGACCTTGGCTTAAAGATTTTTCTATGGGGGCATCATAATATATTCAGTTGGAGCTTTTCGGTAGAAAAAAAATTCTCCATTGTGCAAATTGCGGTAAGGTGATGAAACATAAATACAAGCCCCCGGATGATTCGGGTATAGAAGGCCTTCTATGCGCTGATTGCCATATAGACAAGACCAAAGAGCAAGTTCTCAAGAAGCAAGAGGAAAAGAAAAGACTTCAGGAAGCGAGAGATAGGTGTTCAATATGTGCTAAGGACCTTGAAGAAGCAGACAAGAATAAACCGAAATGGCAATGGGAAATGGGTACAGGAAGTGTTCTTTGTGAAGAATGTTATGAAAGTAAAAGAATTGGGTTTGAAAAAAAGATAAATTTCTGTGCAATATGTCAGAAAAAACTTAGGTTTTTTCGTTACAATCCAAAACCCAAATGGAAGATAGTAGGTCAACTTTGCAGAACCTGTTGGGATAACTGCAATCAAAAAGTGAAAGTTACTTGAATCCATTTAAAAAACACAAATGTCATAATTGCAAACAACGCTTTAGAGGAATTGAAGAGCTTATGCAACACGTTCAACTAGATCATTGTGCTCAAAATGCATACGAATGCAGAGAATGTAAGAAATGTTTTGAAGGTATGGAACAAATGAGACACCACATACGACAGGCTCACTCATATCAGGGTAAAAGGTCAAACCCCGCTTAATCTGGACTTAATATTTCGAAATCAGAATATGAACGACATAGCTGCGAGTCGGCAAATCAGAGATAAAAATAGGAATAGGCAGATTCAAACAACATTGTGCAAGGAATTAACATCGCCGATTAAAGAGCCATCAAGAGTGGTTATGTATGCCTCTTCGACTGCATTTTTCAGAAGGATTCTATTTATGATGGGTGAGATGGATTTTTTGAATTGCTTCTTAGATAATGCGTAAAGGTACCTGTTGAAGGCTGGTATCACTACGATCTCAACTAATTCGTTGTCTTGAGACACACTAGTCATATTCATAGGGCTTAAAGCCCATTTTTTTGCCTTGAAATACAACCAAACCCTCTGACCACTCAAAACACTACCTTGTTTCAGAAAAACGGGATGGATATGGCCCATTATGATTCTTTTGACTGTCGACAACCTAGCGTCCGATGGCATAGTATGTCCGTGCAACAGAAGAGTATCATTTAAAAGCATTCCATTCATGCTGAAAACATTGACGTAATCTGGTATCAAGAATCTTATATTGGCATCATGGTTTCCAGGAATAAAATAAATGTCGATATATCTTGAAATCACATCCAGAAAATATGGTACATTTTTCCATTCATCCTTATTGATGTGCCCGACACTGCTCTTTAGATCTCCTAGTAGTATAACAGCCTCTGGTTTATAAGAATGAATTAAACGCACCAACTCATTTATTGTCTCGGTTAGATACAGATTCGAGTCAATAAATATTCCACGTGTATCCAGTGTATTTTCGAATCCTAAATGTAGATCCGAAACCACAATATACCTCTTGGCTGAAAGCCCATTCTGCTCGTTAATTAACAGAAGGGCCGGCTCAGGATAGATCGGAGCTGTTCTTACCTTCATTAATAGATCATATATCCTGTTATCAAACAATCAATATGAATAAGAATTGACATATTTCACAACGTCGTATTGTCTCCTCATGTTGGTAGCTCCTGTATGTTAAATTATCGAATGGCTGGCAATACAATATTGTCATGTACAAATCTATACTTCACTTAGGTCTTTGTCTCTAAAAGGATTTTGTCAATTTTACGTTCCTGCATAGGTCATGACAGTACTAATGAACGTAAACGATACCAATTATGCGATATTCTATTAATAGAGAGTGAGAATCTACAAGCTAGTTTAGAGCGAAACTATCTAAAAAAAGGTTTATGGGGGACTACGAAGGCTGTAAGCCTATTACGTTAACAGCGTTGTCGTTGCCCTGTAATTGAGAACTGACTGCCTGACAGAAGATCTTCATCGCTAATTTTCCATTACCACAAGCGTTTGCCTGTGCTGCCGTTTGTGTTTTCTTGTATTTTTTTGCAAGTGCACTGTCAGTTGCAATCATCGATGTTGCGATTAACATAGCTGCTACTGCGGCGATCGCCACAATTGCCATAGTTTTGTTGTTCATGATTCTTGTGTACAAGGTGAATTAATAATTTATTTGCGTTAAGAGGATTAATGCACCCAGTTTAATCTGATAAATCTTATATGAAAATCAACTATACATCAAACCAGAATTGGATAGCTAATTAGCGATGAATAAGTCGAATAGTCTTTTGATTCCCGCGCATGCCTAGGATACCATCGCACGTGTGATAGAGATTGTCACATTAAAATTGGATGCAGAGAGGGCACAGCCCGGAGCTATACAGGCTGAGATAGGAAATTGATATATCTCTGTGATTAAACTAGGAGAAGTCCTATGCAATTCTGACTCCAATCCTATTGGAGAAAGAGGACTATTAAAGAATATATTTAATTGGATAGGTTGATCCATTTCTTGAAAATCGCATCGGTTGTGGGTGCAAGACCGAACTTCATTAAAGTCGCGCCCATTTATAAGGCTCTGAAGGGTCATGTGGATCATGAGATAATACATACCGGTCAACATTATGATTTTGGCTTATCAAAAATATTCTTTAAGGAATTCGGGCTTCCTGATCCAGATTTTGAACTTGGTGTAGGATCGGGTCCACCAGGATATCAAATAGGAGAAATGGTCAAAAGATTGGAAGATATTTTCTTAAATTATAGATTAAATTATAGGGAACACCGCAGATTGACTCGTAGTACGTTTGATACCAGTTATAAGTTTCGGTCTACCAAGCAGAGGAATGGGAAACCACCATTTGATCTCGTTCTGGTGTACGGAGACACAAACTCGACTTTTGCTGGTGCACTCTCTGCAGTTAGCTCAGGTATAAAAGTTGCACATATCGAGTCCGGCTTAAGGAGCTTTGATAGACGCATGCCAGAAGAAATTAACAGAATACTAACTGACAATTTGAGTGAATATCATTTTGCTTCCACTGAGACGGCCATTGCTAATCTAAAAAGAGAACATGTGTACGGCAGGTCAATATTTACAGGAGATCTGTCAGTCGAGGTGGTAAATGAAGCTCTCCATATCTCAATAAAGGAGTCGAAGATTCTTGATAGGTTAAGACTAATTCCAAAATCTTATATACTATTCACAATGCATAGGGCAGAGAATACTCATTCCACAAAAGTCCTCACCTCGATTATTGAGGCATTTGAGATCCTATCTGAAAAATATCATTCTAGCAATCATCTAGACCACAATAGGCTTGTCATATATCCTATTCATCCGGGAACAAAGAAAAAATTTAAAGAAAATGGTTTGTACGAAAGACTTGAAAATTGCTCAAATCTACGGATTATTGATCCTGTTGGATATATTGATTTTATTCAGTTACTGCAAAATGCGAGCAAAACTATAACAGATTCGGGGGGAGTTCAGAAGGAGGCCTATATTCTAGGAGTGCCTTGTTTTACCATACGAGAGAGTACTGAATGGGTAGAAACCGTAAAGGAAGGATGGAATAAGTTAATTAGCGTTAATCCGATTGGCATAGTAAATTCAGTACTACGACTGACGCCTCAAATGTCTACATTAAAACCCAGAGTAGATAAAGACATTTCTGAAATATCGTGCAAGTACTTTTTGGAGGATATGAAACCGATATTTGGAACTGGAAACACATCCTCATTAATAAAAAAATTCATACTTTCTCTCGAAAAATAGATTTCCCAAATTGCATGTAATCAAGATCCCGACCTCGCATTCATTAATGAGTACCTAATCTTATTTTAGGTAATTTAGTTGATTAGTCCAGACCATGTTCGCCTCACAGTTTCATCCAGTCTATCGGAATATCCTGATACAGTCCATTTGGCAGGATCCGACGAATTGATATTGGAAGTGCCCTAGAATCGATTTCAGCTATAGCAAGCGATATAGAGTCTCTTATATCAGGAGAGACAGATATAAAGCTGGGTGCTCCCAATGATAACTGCAGGGATCTAGCTCCTGTGATTCTTGCTTTTTCAAACCTTGTCAATCTCAATGGGCCAATTAAGACCTTGTTATCTTGAGGAGGGATTTCTTTCAGCGCAAAATCAAGTTCTGCATAAGTTACGACCTCGTTCTCAGGTCTAGTACTTTTCTTTGTATCTGCATCAAAACCCACCTGTTCTTCTTGCTCCATTTTACTTTCTAAAATGGTCTCTTTGGATTTACCTTTGGATCTAGTAACGCTATGGTCTTTCTGTCCTGAGCGCTGGTGTTTTTTTTTAGTCAGGTCCTCTGAATGTTCCGCTAATGCGCTTTCGGTAGTTCCAGATTGAGCTGAAGTCGATTTAGTTCTACCATGGGATTTCTTGGTCGATTTCTCCTTATTAGCAGATTTTTTGTGTGCAACATTGTCGGGCGAAGATTGTTTAACTACCAAGAATAAAGCAAAGGATAATTCATATCTAATTAAATGTTGCGAATATGATAATGTCCCCAAAATTAAACGTTTCTGTTAAATATGTGAATACTCAACTGATTTTATGAGCTCAGCGAACTCAGGTAGATCAATCTCTAGAATACCTATCACAGTGGAACTTGTAAATAAAGGCAACATAGATTGTGAAATGATTCGTCATTTAGCACCGGTGACTGTTAGCAAAATACTCAAGGGCTTACCAATTCAAGATAGAATACATAGATTTAAGGATCAGTTTATTTATATCCAGACCGGCTTAGAAATTGGTGCGGAAAAACCAAAAACAAAATTTAAGTTGGGCGATGTTGGATTTATGACATCCAATGGTGCAGTATGTTTTTTCTTAAAGGATTCAACCGTATCGGCCATGAGTCATGTTGGCATACTGAAAGAAGGTATAGAATTAATTGGATCCGCCAGACCAGGTGATGTTATCGTTATGAGAAGCATGCCCTAGCACAGAAGTTACTCATTGTAGAGATCTGAAAAGGATTTTGAAAAATTCTTAGATCTACAGTTTTTGGTACTCCCACTTAAATCAATAACAGTAATTTGTGTTATGTCAGCGTTATTTTTTGAGTTGATAAACTCTGTGACCGCTATATCCACCTACGCACATGAGGATATTCTTAGACTCAAGTGACCTTATATACGCATTTGCAACCGAGATTTTTACTCCGATAGTCCTAGCGAATGAATGTACAGTTATGGCTTTCATATTATCCAGTGCCTTTCTCCCGTTGGCCTCCTCAACTAATACCGACAATTTTTGTTTTTGTTGTTGTTGCCCACTTCCCTTTTTTGATTCGCTCTTTTTAGTTGGCTTACCAGTCCCTGCGTTAGCATCGCCTTGAGTCCCGCTTGAATCGTTCTGAGTTGAACTGACTGGTCTTTTTTTTGCTCCGCCCATAGATTTACAGATTGACAAATGCTTAGGGCTAATTTATAATTTACATATTTTCAGTTACCGCCCGCCAACTGAGGGCACTGGTATCATCCAAATTGAATAGCTGTGAACAAAGAAGCTGTCTTGGCTATTATGTAACTCGATTTGCAGGTTTTTAACAATTCAATATTAGGAATGAATCCTAAAGCACGCCCTACCCTCTAACAAATTTGATTGATGACAATAAAATTCTATTGTTTTTGCTTGGGTGTCCTAAATCCAAATAAGACTTAAAGCCTCAGAATCCTTGACCTTAAGGCACATGGAATTTTCTCTGCTAGTAGACGCATTTGAACAAATGGAAACAACTAGTAGCAGGTTGCGTCTCACGGATCATCTAGTTTGCCTGCTTAAGACGACACCTACAGATCTCATAGAAAAGGTAGTCTACCTTATCCAAGGTAAACTCAGGCCGGATTTTGAAGGAATTGAGATTGGCATGGCAGAAAAAATGATTTTGCGATCGTTGGCGCAATCCACTGGTTTGGGAATCAGTACATTATTGGAAATATATAGAAGTACTGGCGATTTGGGAAACCTCGCAAAAGAGGTCACTCGTCATAAAGACCAGACAAGCTTAATGCCTCAAAGAATTACGGTTGAAAGGGTCTACTCAGTCTTGTATGAGATAGCTGGAACGTCAGGTCCTCGCTCGCAGGAATACAAAATCCGCTTAGTTAGCAGTATAATCAACGAGGGTTCACCTAGGGAGAATCGTTATATAATAAAATTCATAATGGGCTCGCTGCGACTCGGAATAGCGGATAATACTGTTATGGATGCTCTATCCTTGGCGTTCACTGGAACCAAAACAAATAGGACGCTGTTAGAAAACGCGTATAATGTCTCAAGTGATCTCGGAACAGTTGCTAAAATTTTGGCAACGGAAGGTCTTGATGCAGTAAAAAAGATTAGCATAATATTGTTCAAGCCAGTCAGACCCATGCTTGCTGAGAGAGAGCCTACAATTGAAGACGTGTTTCACCAAGTCAAAGGATCTGCTGCGGCAGAATTCAAACTTGATGGCGAGCGAATTCAGGTCCATAAGGGAAAAGAACGTATTGAACTGTTCTCTCGTCGGTTAGAAAAAATAACCAGTCATTTTCCTGATATATCTACTATTATTGCAGGATCAAAATTAAGTGATGCTATATTCGAGGGTGAAGTGGTAGCCATCGACTCAGACGGTTCGAATTTCCTACCGTTTCAGGTGCTCATGCACAGAAGAAGAAAACACGGGATCGATGAGGCAATGAAGAACTATCCAGTCTATCTTAACGTATTCGATGTCTTGTATTATGATGGCGAGGCTAAAACCAGCCTACCTTATTCGGATCGAAGAAAAATTATTGAGCGTCTAATTAATACTATAAATGATTACAGAATCCTTTTGGTCCCTCAGACAGTAGTGCATGATACAAAAAGCCTATCAAATTACATGTCAAAGGCCATAGAAGCCGGATGTGAGGGGATAATGGTAAAGCAATTGGATTCAATATACAAGGCAGGAGCGAGAGGTTATGCTTGGATAAAGCTAAAAAGAGAATACGGAAGCGATCTCAGTGATACGCTGGATTTAGTAATAGTTGGTGCATTGTACGGTAGAGGGAGAAGAGTAGGAAGATATGGTGCGCTCCTTTTGGCAGCGTATGATCCCAAAACCGACACCTTCAAGACAACCTCGAAAGTGGGAACAGGATTCACAGATCAACACTTGACTGATTTTTACAATAGCTTAGGTAGACATTTGTTAATACGCAAACATCCAAGAGTTGACGCGGCAATACAGATGGATGTATGGTTTGAACCAAAAGTAGTGATCGAAATCGTAGCATCTGAGATCACGTTGAGTCCGATTCATACTGCAGGCATGAACGCTATAAAAGAAAAGTATGGGCTTGCGTTACGATTTCCGAAGTTTACAGGCAAAGTTCGAGATGACAAAAGGCCTGAAGACGCTACAGAAGTTGAAGAATTAGTTACCATGTACGGCCAACAGAAACGCACTTTGCAACGTTAGGATCTGAAGGATCTTTATAAGTGGCGATACAAAGAAAATTATCCTATAGAATCGAGGTCGAGTGAAAGATTCAATAAAAAAGATGAGTAAAGTATTTTGGACTAAGCTTGGTATACTAGACAATGAAGCGATCCAAGCAGCTGAAAAATTTCCTGGTTGTTTCTATTTTGCTTGCAGTTATGATTAATTCCATTTTTTATACTAGTCAAGCGGTGGCAGCGACCGGCGAGTCGACTCGCAAAGATGCATTGAGCCAGAATTCTGATAAGAATTCGAACAATATTCATGATGGTTTCAATAACAGTAAAAGCAACAATAACAATAACGATAGCAAACCAAATGAAATGTCAATCCAGATATGCGATAAATCTCATCCCTGCAAATCCAGTCAGTCAAAAGGGAATTTGCAGTAAAATAGATATATGCATATGGCGATCCTTGATCGAAATCTATTAGCCGCGTTCCTTCTGCTGAGGCTTTAGCTTTATAGCAATTTTGAAGTTACATAGGATATCTTTGCATCTATTTCGTATTGTTACTTCGGTAATGCCCGCTATTTCTGAAATTTCTACCTGCGAGAGATTAGAGCCTAGCAATGTGGCTGCCATGTAAATATACGCGGCCGCCAGACCATGTGGGGATTTCCCATCAGCTAGAAAATGATTACTGGTTTTATGTGCTATATCTATTGCTAGCCTTTCCACCTTCGTATCAATTTTTGCGTTGTTTGCAAGCTTGGAGATGTAATGGTCTATGGCCATTCTTGCCGCAGAATGAACAGAAACCTGCTGAGCATAAGATTGGTAGCGCTGGTCAGGTTCAGTTATAGCATATGATTGCGTAGTCGCAGATGTGCTTGATCTCAGGTCGTTAGGACTAGATATTTGACCATTTTGCGATAAGTTTCCTAATTCAGACTCAGAGCCACTGTTCGCGTTCATGTGAGGCTCAGATATACTGGCCCCGACAATATTAGCAGTAGGCTTGTTAACATATAATTCAGATAGGCGCGATCCCTCGAACGGCTGAATGTGCGAGAGTTCTATAGGCGGCAGTTTTGCATTTTCTGAATGTGCGTGACTCCCCTCCAAAGGCCTACCGTTACCGATGTATCTCTTTTGATCTATGCCCTGACGCTGATTAGCAAATATTCCCATCTCCATGACAATCATTCTGTAATATTTGGACGCCAATTTGCAGCTTGGATTGTCGCACCCCGATGTTCCACCTGCCTTTACTATTTCATTTAATGACCGTACCACCGAGCATCTCTTACATGCCATATATATTGTCGCTGCGGCCATACACAAAATGGACTTGCCCTTAGCATCATTCTTATTTTCAAAATTTCTGTAGATCATTGCTGCGGTCTCGGTAATTGTTTTTGGTAGAGACATCCCGGAACATATTTCATTAATCTTGGACAACACGTTTGATAACCTTCTTTCTTTTGGACTGGCTACCCTAATTCGTGAATGCCACTTCCTCATGCTATTCATTTGCTCTACTATTTGCTGGTCTATTGACTTGCCGCTATAATCTTTCGAACCTAAGGCTATTTCTGTTCTCAGGCCAAAATCATGAAGCGAGTAGCTGGTGAACCCACTTGCGCGAGTATTTTTTGACTTCTCTTCAAAGTCTGTAGAAATTGATTCTGGTCCATAATCATCCACCTGATCCATTACCACACATCCACAACTTTGGCAAATATATTCGCCTTTACTACAGTCATGAATGAGCCCTGATTGACATTCTGGACATTGTGTAAAATATCCTTGGGAGGTCATTACAACGCCTAGCCTAAACAGCGGGTGATCATGCCGTTAGAGCCTATTTCAAACCTGCACAACATATAAGCGAAGTACTTCAGTGTATCGATATTTTCGTGACGGATACCCTCTAATTCATTTTTTGTGCTTTTGGTCTTTGAATTTTTATTAACTGAGTAAAGGCAATTTTTTTGGTTTTCATCAGGGTCTTTTGAATTGTCATATTGAGGTCTACACAGTATTCCTAACAGGCGTAAAAAATCTCTTAATAACATGCTTCGTTCAAAACCAAGCAGGTTACATCATATTTATCTGGAATGGTCATAAGATATTTACCTTAGTTTAAAAAAAATCTCTGAATATTGTTGATGTGAAAGGCTCACACCTTACCCAATCTGAGCGTCAATTTAGTTCTCAAGCCCGAGTTATAGTAGAATGTTCTAAGAGAAAACACATTTAGTGCATAGTATATTTAGAAAAATTAACTAACATCCTTATCAAATCGTGTTTAATATTTTTGTTGTGTGTTCATCCTGTAGTGACCCGATAATTATAGAAAGTCCTCTTAGACTAGATCGTTTGATTGTTGGAGGACTGTTGGTTGTCTAGAAGAATTGCTCTTCTGATTTTTTGGGTGATTGGGTTTGGAGTAGGTTCGATTGGCTACTTATCTTTGCCAGGTGTAGCAGAATGGTTTGCAGGCATAATTCCCAATTTTTTAAATCAGGCAATCATCGGGGCATTGATAGCAGGAATAGTTGGTTCTGCAGTGAGTACGTTTTCAATTGTGACATGGGCCAATAGGTCATCTACTATCTGATTCTAATTTGTTGCCATATTATAGCAAAAATATCGGATTGTACTGAAGTACCAGAAGTGACTGTCAGATTGAACCAAAGCAATCTAATCCACAAGGAATCAAATGATAATTTTTTTAATTAATTCTGCACCCACAATTAAGAATATGTATATTCGATCCTTTTGATAAGGTCTAATCCTCGCTTTGTCGCATCTTTGAAGTCAGCCAATGACAAATTTGGTTCAAAGCAGATATATTCATCATGTCCAACTTTCTTGAGGGATTTGACGATTGAATCGAATTCAATATGCCCATCCCCTGGCATTTTTCTATTGTTGTCTGCAAAATGAGTGTGTCGCAACCATTCACCCGAACTTTGTATCGCAGACTCGATTGAACTCTCCTCAATATTCATGTGATATGTGTCCAACAAGATCCCAAAGCTATCGTGGTTTACCCGTCTGGCAATATCTATTGCTTCCTTAGCAGTATTACAGAATTGACTACAGTACCTGTTGAGTGGTTCCAATAAAAGTTTTACGTCATTATCTTTGGCTATTCTAGTCAGCTCAGTTAGCATTGGTATAATCCTACTTTCTAAGATATGTCGTTTTTCCGAACCAAGTTTAAATCCATGTGTTAATTGATACGTTGATATACTTTGATAGTCGGAAGTCAGACAAACATTTACTTGTTTACCATCTACCAAGCGACACATTTCCAGGCAATGTTTGGCATATTCTAAGCCACTCTTTGCGAAAGAAGGATTAGTACTGATAAGATTAGTTCGTAGACGAGATCCTTCTATCTTGCCCGTAGTTCCCCACATTCCAGAAATTCCCGAGACTGCTAGGTCAAAGGTATCCAAAGTAGCCTTGATTTTTTCTATACAGGATTTTCGCGGAACGCCCAAGACTTCGATGGCATCGTACCCCTGCGCTACCAACCTGCGAAGGGATTCTTCTAACGCTTCGTCTATTTGACTAAAGGACGATAACGTGATCGAGTATTTCAACGCAGATCAATCGACTAAAAGATAATTTCAGGAATCAAGTTACCAAGCTTATGAGATATTTTCCTATGTCGCTTGAATTTGGCACAAAATTACTCTTAACGTGCTGGCTCACAAACCCTTTGCGATTCGATACATATGCAGCAAGTCCTTCATAAGAGCTAACATTTGGTGGTCTGCCATGCGATGACTTCACTAGAGAAGTATCAAGTGGCACAGATTTCGTCGTAGAGTCCAGAAAAAGTTCAACTGGGTCATAACCAGGTTTTCTATGAATATCTACAGTGCTTGCAAAACTTGGGGCTGCAGTATCGTCATACCACCAGTAATAGTTAAACCAGCTATCCTTGTTGGATATGGCAATCAGCTCGCCGGATCTTTCGTGATCTATTTTCAATTTTTTCTTCTCCTGATCTGAAGATAAAACATCTGAAATACCAGCCACATTCTCAAGAACTTTTTTGGTTGCTTCAATGGCATCATTTTTGGCATATACATGCGCTATTTGATGGTCAACCATTGCAAAAGATTTGCTATATTCGTAGTCCAAGTATTCCTTTCCTTTTATTGTTCTAGTTACTAGAAGCCCGGCGTCTCGAAGCTTTAAATTGATACTTACGGAAGAGCTCACGTCACTGAAGCCGTATTCCGAAATGATGATAAATTGAGTCTCATCAAAAATGCCTAATTTCATTGTTTTCTCAACTACTTCACCTATCAACTCGTCTGCATATTTCAAATCATCCTGTACTTGCGGACTGCTTTTTCCGAATCTTTGTGCAGAATAGTCAAGATGAGGCAAATAAAGCAACATCAGATTTGGTCTTGCGAATTCCAAAATATATTTCGCAGCATTGGCAATCCACTCACTCGATTTTCTAGATGCGAACGGGCCCCAATAATTAGCTAGGTTAAACTCACCCAATTCTGGTGCTAGCTTCTCATCATAGAAGCCGACAGGTTTGGAATAGCACCAAGGTATCGTCGACTCGGCCATATGAAGTGGTCTGGGAGTGACAACGATTTCTGCTGAGGAGTACATCGTGTTCTGCCAGAAAAGTAAGGCACTCTTAAAGACCAACTCTTTTTTCCTTTGTTGCTTTGAAACTATGTCCCAAATCCTATCGGTCATCACCAGGCCACTAGCTTGCTCCCAAAAACATACGTTATGATTAACTCTGTCATAGAAACCGTTGGCAATTATTCCGTGTTCATTAGGTAGTCTACCTGACAGAAGTGAGGCTTGGACTGTACAGGTTACAGCAGGAAAAACAGGCTCGATTTGTGTAGACTCTCCTTGGTCAGCAATCCTCGAAAGATTAGGAAGCCTGGCTTCTATGCGTCCGTGCTCGAGTCCGACCATGTTAATAACAATTGTGTGTTTCAAATTGGCACCCGCTATTATCCTAATGAGCAAAACAAATGACTTAAAAATGATTCCCATTAGGTAACATAGAGCAATCTTGAGAGAACGAGTCCTGGTATTATGAACGATGCAACTGCGACTCCTAACAATATTCCAAATATTCCGCTAGCAAAGGCTGAATCAAGTATCACCATGCATAGAACGAGAATCTTGACTAAATTCTGAATTTCTTCACCTCCAATTCCGGACTTGAACCTGAATATCCATCTGTAAGCAAAAAAACAGACGATAGAAATTAGAAATGCCAAATTAACTAACAAGTCCGTTCGAAACACACCTAAAACTGCCGATACGAACATAACAAGCACGACAAGGGATAATAGCAGGAAAGGTCGAAAGAGCCATTTTCGATTTATATTTATTGTACTTGCTTCTCTCTCGCTTACCATTATTATGGCTGCGACGTACATGAATACACAGGCGCTTTCTAGCATAAGCCTCTGTAAATTTTCAGATTCAAATAGACCGCCCAGGAGGATTGGAGATGCCCCATAAATTATATTGGCAGCGCGAGCCGAGCCCATGGCAACGGCTGCGATCTTAGTTCGCTTTAACTTGTAGTCGTAAAGCAGTGCAATGATTATGATTGCGGACGAAAGAACAAAGCTCAAAACGCCTACAAATGCAGAAGTAACCAGTGCTAAGGCTAGGAAAATAAAAGCCAACAAGACCGCAGCCCTCTTCCTAACTGATCCTGATGATAACGGTCTTAAACGACCTTCACGCATATCAGTTTCTATATCAAAGTAATCATTGAAGATTATTCCCGCTGCATAAATCAAACAAGAAGAAATAATAATTAAAGGCAAAGACCAGGAGAGTCCAACATTTGGCGGGCTGAGAAGTGTGATGTACCCAACAATAATATTAGACGGGATCGTAAACAAATTCGGCAACCTAACCATAAGCAAATAGTCTTTTACGGCCACAGGATTAGCACGCCCAATGTCACTAAAAACGATTATAATTCTTCCGACATTGATCTTGCAATTTTTTGACTTTTTTAGACAGACCGCGTTGTGTAGGCCATAGTTAGATTTTTTTATCAATACCACGAAAAGTAAACACTTTGGATTCTCCAGTTACAATACAACCAGATGGCATAAAATTACAAACTGAAAAAATGAAGCCTGACGAGTTATATCATTGTCTATTCGAAGGAAGAGTATTCCTCTTTTTTAAAGATCATGAGGAGCTGCTTCACTGCTATGAAGTTCAGGATCCTGTGGCAATAGAAGAAATCTATAAAAACCCATTAGAGATCGAAGACATATTGAAGAGGCATTCAGAAATTGATATAGGACGTTAATGGTTATGCTATCATTACTGATCCGTCAATCGGAACAGCCATATCGTATATACCTTTACCGATTAGTGTCTATCGAGCTTACTGGCATTTGATTTTCAAAGGTATTTCTTATTTTTCTGGGAAGTGGTGACCGTTTGTTATAAAGTTTTCATTTGAATTAGTCACATTTGGAGGAATGGCTAGCGAGGGTGTTTTAACCGATTAACTTGATGTGCATACTTTACTAGCACTACCCTTTAGGTTGGACTGTCCTGGATTGGGGAACAGTGGTTAGTTAAACAATTTATAATATGAATTGGTTTATGAACAGTCCGAATTTAAGGAAATGGAATTCTGGATCGGAATGTATTTTACCGACTGCTCTGTCGATTGTATAAACAGAAGCAAAGAGCGATGAAGGATATGCAGGATATTTTTTACTAAATATTCAAGAACATAATATGCAGATTGACAAGCCTTCCATCGTGGTGACTGTAAAACTGCTGGACTATTTATTGCTATATTGAATTAGCGCTATCCGGCATAGATGATCTAGTCTGATTGGATCTGCCTAGCCCAAATTGCGTACAGTCTTACTGTAGCAAATTCGAATTGAGATGGCAGTTATCCAACAAACTAAAAAACTTAACTTTAGGAATCAATCAAATCGTAGGAAAGTGTGCCGTAATCTCGAATAAGTCACTATTATTATGTCACCATACAAACTAGCCAAAGGAAGTTTATTTTGCTCGCTAGTTCACATCAGGTTGATTTAGCCACAAAAGTTATCGAGTCAAACAGAATGAAAAATAGCTATTGATTTGTAATAACGATACTGACTACTGGATCTCTACTATCATGGAGTCGGTACTATCGAACTGACCCAACTTGGAGAAGGTCACTGTAGGCAGGAGGGTTTGAGATCGAGCAAATTCTAGATCACCATCTCGTGCTTCCATCGATACCAAGTGTTCCAAATTGTGAAGCTCTACTTTGGTTAAGGTGTTGACATTTCAATTTCGACTTTATTACATGACTACCTTGATTACATCTACTGCATTTGTGCGCAACATATTCAGGCCAGCGTTATATAAGTAGAGATATCTGTCAGAGAAACGTCAATAAAATAGAATAACGATTACTGAATATGATGCGATAACTGGACAAATATAATTTTTGAGTTGCTTTGCAAATGAAACTAAAAGAGGTGAAGTATAATCGTACAACTCCAATTTTTTGACGAAATGGATAGGGAGGAGGTCATCTAATGAACTAATATCCACAGAACAATTGAATGTTATCTAGCTTTTATCGAATTTACATCAAATAATCATGATTAGAATGCAGCCCTCCATAAATTTATATCGAACGGGTAGGCACCTTGCACGCACGATTGAATTTGACAGTTATGCGTTTGAAATGTGACTTAGATTAGATAATGAACAGGATCCAATGAAAAATTTGCGTTTTCAAAATCAGCTTCTGAAAATTACCTAAATTGAAAAATCCTAGGATTACTAACTAATAACAATAAAGAACCCAAACGATAGCTAGGTCTCATGACACTAGGTAAACAAAATTAGTTATAAATTACGATAGATCCATTTGTCAAAGTCCCATATCGCTTATCGGTCCTCACCTAGATTGCAGTTCGAACGGTATAGATTTGTGGCATTAACAAACATTATATATCTCACTGACAGGCATAACTTAACGCGATGTCCTCTACAAATGCGCGCATTTCAGGCAAGGCAAGCAATGAGATTTTCATAGGAAAGAAACCACTTATGACATACGTGACTGCTACCTTAGTACAGTTAGCAAATGAACCAATGGTAGTTATAAAGGCAAGAGGTAAGAGCATAACTAGGGCAGTTGACGTCGCTCAAATAATTGTTAAACGTATGGATACACTTGGATACAAGGTAGGCCCGGTGAAGGTGGGAACTGAAATCATACAGTCTGATGACGGTCGAACAAGAAATGTTTCTACAATTGAAGTTTCTATTTCGAGGGCTAGATAATCTGTAACATCCAATATTTTAGTGCTTTTCGAGTATTTCTAATTCGCTTATTTGTGAGGCTAATTCTGTTTATTGAGCATGGCAAATGCTAATCGTCAACAATTGGATGTATGCCTGCGTAATTTAAAAGAATTATATTCGGATACGATCACCCGACAATTAATCTAACCAGGTCGTGACGCTTCAGGTGAGATTTTACACTAATTGGCAGGGTGCCCCCTGTTTTTATTCTTAAAGAACAAACCTTCCATGGTTTTATGCACCTGGGCAAATTTCAAGGTAGACAGTTCGAATCGTGTGTTTCCTAATTTTATAATGAGATAGCCCTCGTGAGTATTATAATTGATATTTCAACCTTAGGCTTAGCTATCTCACCTAGTTTGCAAAGTCCCCACCTATCTCAAAATAACAATAAAGATCAAGAGTAATGTAGTGCCTGAATGAACTACGGTTGGATGGGCTAGTTTTAGATGACATTTGCGTTTGAAATTCATTAATAGTTTCAAACGATAGTAGGTTCCTCTCGATGTCATCGGCAAACTTGGTAGAGAACCGCCGTTCCTTCATTAATCTATAAGATATCCAAAAATCTTGATCCTGAATTCCGATCTTAATGTTTAGGAAACCATTACATCAGATCATGTTGATGAGGTTCCTATTCTTGCCAAAAACTATCAGTAAGTTGAAACTGAAAACTTTTCTTTAAGGGTGGCATTAACCAATCGCATCACGCCAGACGCTGATCTATGATAGGATATCTGCTCGCTTCCATTGTCATCTTTAATTTGCAGTACGAATTCATGCACATCTGTCTTATTCACAAAGATTTTCTTCTTAACGCCATCTATCCTTATTCCATCATCGAGATCTAATGTATTCAAATGGAAGATCATGTCTTTGGGGTTTATTTTTTTCTCTAGCCTCATACGGTGGCCACCATCCAGTGTGGGTTAAACTGAATAATCAATATGGATTTTATGCCCAGGACTAGCGTACCTTGACGTAACTTTCGAAGCAACCGATCTCGGAAATGAATTTTCAATTGAAGATAGAAATACAAATATTGCAGATAAATAAAACTTTTCTTGGTCATTTACTATTGATTGTGCTATGCAATTATTACTATAACTATGTGATACCGTCAAGAATCTAATTATGAAATTGTTCGATACGTTGAGGATGAAAAAGATCAGGTTAGGACCCTATCCAGACCAGATTAAAATCCTCGTTTGTGGCCCAACTTTATACGAATTGTGTCACCTTGGGCATGCCCGAGTGTTATATTTTTATGACCTAATGACCAGATATTTGATCTACAAAGGGTTTAACACTATGACTGTTGTCACCATCACAGACATAGATCCAAAAATCTCTGCAAAGGCGATAGAGGTTGGCAATTCAACGCAGGGTGCCTCTGACAAATTCATGATTGAGTTGCTTCACGACATCTCTCTGCTGCAGATTGGCAGATCTTTCCTTCTAGCCAGGGTATCAGATTATGTTAATGTCGCTATTGTCCTCATCAAGAAGTTATCTAGCGAGAAGCTCGCGTACTCGGCATCCGGCAATATCTATATAGATGTTCGAAAAGTTCTCCGATACGGAGAAATGTCTGGCCTGTCGTATGACAAAATCAAAGAACTCAGGATCGATATAGCGGCAAACAAACGTAACCCAGGGGACATCCTTCTGTGGAACTCCATTAATCTTTCGTGTCAGCAATTTTTCGAACCTGCCTTCGGAAAGGGTATACCGTGGTGGCATATCCAGGATGCATCGATAGCAATGTCAATGTTTGAAGGTCGTTATGATATTCACGGGGGCGGCATAGAACTGATTTATCCTCATCACGAAACTATTCTTGGACAATTAAGAGCACTTACTAATCTCGCTAGACCTGTAAATTGGTGGAGTCACGTAGGCACTGTTACTATAAGAGGGAACAAGATGTCTAATTCACTATCAAACACGCTAAAGATAAGAGATCTAGCAAGAGAATTCTTACCTAACGTTATTAAGCTCTACCTTTTGTCAAAGCACTATCGTGAAGATCTATCATTTTCCAGGACCCATCTTAAAAAATATGTTGCCATTAACAACCTTATTGCAGAGTCCATCGTTTCAGAAAATGACTCTGATTGTATTAGTTACAGTAACAAAATTTTTGAGAAATTCCAAACATACTTAGATAATGACTTTGACACTCAAGGGGCACTCAGTATCTTATTAGATGGAATAACTAATGGTATCGACAGAACTATCCTTTCTAAGATGACAGATATATTTGGCCTTTATTACTGACAATTGTATAGAAGACAACGAGAACAAGTTTTGTTCATTGTGGACAACTTTTCAAAGAATTGGCGACTGTGCCAATCTATTTTTTAATGACACACTAAGAGGAGACTATTTTTTTAATAGGTTAAACAACCTCAGATTTTACGAAGTCGAAGATGCACTTGGTAAGGCTTTAGAGATATGTTCAAAAAATAAACATGATCTTTATGTACATATTCCATATACCTCAGATAATTATCCTTTAATTTCGTTGCTTTTGGAAAGAGGATTCCGATCAATTGATAGTATGTACGTACTAAAGATAGCTAACAATCTTGATATTAGCAACGATCATGTAAGGCCATCTCTTCGTCTCAACATTCAAGTGCAACATGAATCAGAACTCTGGGTCAGGGTTTTTTGCGATGCATTTTCTGTTCCAACCTGGGTAGACGAGGTAGACAAAATTATAAAACGCAACAAAAGTAATCTTGCACTAATTATAGCACATATTCCAGAAAAACCAAGTAATCCTGTAGGATGCATGTTATTATACCAATTTCATAATATAACCGGTCTATATTGCTTAGGTACTTTAAAACCCTTCAGGCGAAAGGGCATCGCAACTAGAATGATTAGATTCGCTGCCGCTTTTGAAAGACTGATGGATTCCGAATATCTTATCGTTCATTCGTTAGCAAACGAAAATACAGTTAATATTTACAGAAATTTGGGCTTTGAGATAGTCCAGGTTAAGGCAATATTTGCACTCAAGCCTTTATAGAGTTGAAATAAGTCAGTCGTCTATTTGCTATGGGCATGATTCTAACAGATACTACTCAAACCAAAGGTAGGATCCGAGTACTAGGACTTTGGAGTATAATGATTGTAGCGACTTGATCACTAAGGCGTTTGTTTAATACCTGCGCTACTAGTAATTCAACTTGTTAGATTTCAGAATCATAGCATCTTAAGAAAGTGGATCTATTGTTTCGTACCTAATCTATCTTCGGGTTGCTTGACAGCCTCAATAGAAACCTTCTTTGGTAAAGCTGAGAGGGATTGTCATACTCTATATGAATTTCTCATTACATCAACTTTCTATACTGCCTTCTATAAAGTCTATGAATTTCTTCTTGGCTTGGTTATATGACATTTGCTTGGGTGGGTGTTTGAAACAATATGCGGAGACACTTTCTAATGACCCGGAAATTCCCCTGTCGAGAGCCACCTTCGCGCCCCTAATTGCGTCAATCATAATACCAGCACTATTATAAGCATCGACAACTCTAAGCTTAAGATCGACTTCAACTGGGATATTACCGAAATATTTTCCCCGAAGATAAATGTACGATATTTTATCATTTTTTAAAAAACTCACATAATCAGACGGTCCGATTCTCATTGGAACATCGTAAGGTGCCATCGCCGCTACAGCGCTAGTTTTGCTAATCCTTTTGTCTTCTAATCTATCTTCATCAAGCATGTTATAAAAATCCATATCACCACCAATGTTTAATTGATATGTCTCATCTATGTTGACTCCTCTATCTACAAACAATTTTGCTAGTGTCTTGTGGACAACAGTCGCTCCAATTTGACTCATTACGTCGTCTCCTGCACATGGAATACCTTTATTATCAAATGCCTGCTGCCACTTTGGCGAAGATGCAATAAACACAGGAATAGCATTAATGAAACACACCCCAGTCTCAAGACACTTTTCAGCATAGAATCTAGTTGCGTCCCTACTTCCTACCGGCAGATAATTTAATAATATTTCTGCATGTGAATCTTTCAACGTTTGCGCTACATCAGCAGATGCTTGGCTTGATATCTGCACTTTCCCGCGGTAATGGTCACCTATGCCATCCAATACCTCAGCTTTTTGTACCTTTACATCCATTTTGTCAACATCAGAAGTGGAAACAGTGTTATTTGGCTCGGCAAATATTGCTTGGGATAGATCCTTACCAACTTTCGATTCAATCACGTCAAATGCAGCTACGAATTCAACATCATCTGGGTCATAGCCCCCTAAATTATAAGCAGTCAGTCCTAATCCATTTATGCCGTTATGGTCGATATTTTTTTTATCTATATTGGATTCAGCGTTGTCACGGTTACTGTTATACTTGACCGTATCATCAGATTTTAAACGAGTATCGCTTCTATTTGCATGATAATAATTAATACCCTGTACTAGGGCTGAGGCACAATTTCCTATCCCGGCTATTGCAACCCTAATTTTTTTAGCCATGAAAGATTCCCATAAGATTGTATATATATATTATTGCTACACCTGACCAAACACGTAAATGTGTATAAGAGGAATCCGCTGGATTCTACATTCTAGGAGAATTTGCTCATAATCCAATTTCTCAAGGGGGATAAACTGGTCATCAGATTGCTAATACTACTGATGAGAACAATAGACGATATAATCTCCTCTGTCTATATCCTAACTTCGTCCTAAGTTACGTCGATTCTAGATTAAATATTTAAATTGGCGCTTGGACGCAAAACCTAGTGGGCTTGTAGCGCAGACCAAAAAACTTGGGCGAAAAATGGATAGCGTGGACGCCTCCTAAGCGTCAGGTCGAGGGTTCAAATCCCTCCGGGCCCGCTTCAATCTAGTGTATCTGTGTTTGGCTAAGCAAACGGATAGGTTCAAGATCGAAATCCTCGGAGGACCTTTTTCAGACAGTTCGGTGTTGTTTAGTGTCAGACCAGAATTAAGGTTCGGCATTGTCTTTTGCTTACGCTTACCTATCTCAAATCTCTCAATTGTCTAACATCCAAACAGGAGTGTATTGGAGTCCCATATTACCAGAATTAATCTATGTATTTCAACTTACGCTTGATCAACCACTTCCTAAGGGAGCAATTAAGTAAGCGGGTTTTACCAAGTCGGCAACATCAACCCATAATCTCGCGAGATTGTTTAATGAATAAATGGAATTCAACAAAGATACGTTTGACTTCGAACTTCCCTGATCTTCTCTGGAGACCCTTTGTTTGACGACATCCATTAACCTGTTAAACTCGTCGTACATTTTGACAACTTGGATTGATTCGAGACTATTTTTGTTTACAAACGCTGTAACAGATCTAATTTGCATCTCTTCCATGAACGAACAAACACTGTTAAGCGGCTCAAGAAGGTTCATTTTGTACAAATACGGCAAGGATGAAGCAAATTCTACCATATAATCTCCGGCACTTTCAAGATGATTTGCTGCTATCCTATAATCAAGTATGTCGATATTGCTCAAATTAAGCTTCCTAGCCAATTTTTGATCCATCATTGCGCTTCGTATCAATCTCACTAACAGAAAATATTGTCGATCTACTTCATCATCTCTACTTGTCATAAGTTTAGCTATTCCAGGACTCTTACTCATGAAGACGTCAAGTATGTCCCTGTACATTCCTGCAACAATCGTGTTCATCCGTTTTAGAATTTTCGCTGCATCAAGTGAATTGGTATCAATAAGGAATTGAGACTCTATATTTGAGGTATCTTCGTCAACTATCTCTAAGCCGACCAGCTTTCGCATTGCGAATTTTATAGTTTCAATATGTTCGAACCTAATCGGGGTCCTTGCCTTAATCTTTATTATATCGTAGCCTAGCAGATAAGCACCATAGATCTGATTAATCAAATTATCCATATTCTCGTAAGAGTAAGGAATAACGACCGATTTGACCACTTCACTTGTATCAGCGGATGGGAACACTGAGATCGAATTATCTTTGTTTATTTCAAGTAGTAGGGTCGTGCCTTTCTTCAACTTATTAAACTTTATCCACTCATTTGGAAGTGAAATTAATATACTGCTTCCAACTTTCTGAATCCTTCGCGCGTATCTACTCATTTAATATATATATATCAATTAATACTAATTAAACAGTATTTTTATATTTTCATGTTTCATTATATAGTTATGGCTCTATCTGAGCTCGCGAGACCTATTTCAATCTCAAAGGCCTATAGTCCTGGTCATGTGACTGGGTTTTTTGAACCGCAAATGACCATGAAGAATCAAGATGACGATCTTCATAAAGGATCAACAGGTGTCGGATTCAGCATTGATAGTGGAATCACCACTACGGTAAGGATCTTTGAAGCGGATTCTACTTCTCACGATATTGTTGTTTCTAATCGCACATCAGGTAGACATGAAGTATCTAAATGCATCCTACGCTACTTTTTGAAGCTAGTCGATAAACCACTGCACATTAGCGTAACTCATAACAGTGAAATTCCCATTGGATTTGGCCTGGGCGCGAGCGGAGCAGGTGCGCTGAGTCTTTCTTATGCTCTGAATGACGCATTAAAATTGGGTATGACTAAAGAATCAGCTGCTCAAATTGCTCACAAGGCCGAAATCGTTTGCAAAACAGGACTAGGTACGGTTATGTCTGAATTTGCAGGAGGCTTTGACATTAGGACTGCGTGCGGAGCTCCAGGAATAGGATCGGTTACGAAAATTCCGATAGCAAATTACACAGCTGTTATCTTGTGTGTTGCTCCTATCTCTACGAAATTGATTCTATCATCAGATGAGAATAGACCATTGTTGGCAAGACTTGGTAGAACAGCAATGCAAAGATTCAGGGAAACGCCAACTGTAGAAAACTTTTTGCGTATTTCCTATGATTTTTCCAATTCCCTTCAATTTATTGATGATACATGTAGAGTAGGTATGAAGCGGTTGAGATCAGCCGGCTTTGGTTGTGGGATAGCTCTATTCGGGAGAACTATATTTACCTTAGTGCCAAGTGAGCATACAACGGAGGCGAAGCAATGCTTAAAAGATCTTAGTGGTACGTTAATTGAATGCAAAGTTAATACCGCAGGAGCAATGGTTCTGAACATTTAAATTGAAATTGAAATCGGATATACCCCAAAACCATCCCAGGTTTATATCACTCAGGACTAGATCTCAACTAGTGGATGGCTTTCAGAGGGGATTAGTTGTCTCAGAAGGTTTAATCGCTCATGGTAGAGGAGAAGCTTTCGACTATTTGATGGGCGAGCATACTAGTAAGTTTTCTTTCAGCGCGATAGAAGCTGCGTGTTGCTCTCTTCTGACTGCCAAGTTTCCGGTCATATCAGTTAATGGAAATTTTGCCGCATTGTGTTCTACAGAAATCGTCATGCTAAGCAATTTAATACCAGCACGTATAGAAATCAATCTCTTCCATCGCTCTTCGGAAAGAGAACGCTTGATAAATCAAGAACTTGAAAGTAAAGGTGCAAAGGATTGTCTTGGTTCCTTTTCAAATAAATCGGCTCTTGTTCCAGGACTAACAAGCAGTAGAAAATTTGTGAATTCTAACGGTATTTACAAGGCAGATGTAATCATGCTAACCATGGAGGATGGAGATCGTACCCAAGCGCTTGTGGATATGGGCAAAAAAGTTATTGCTCTGGATATAAATCCTCTGTCTAGAACAGCTAAGACAGCAGATATCACTATTGTAGATAATGTAATTAGAGTGATGCCAACAATGATAACCACTATAACTGCCCTCAAGCGAGAAAAGGATATAGACCATTTGCAGAACATTATAAGCAAATTCGATAATAAAAGAAACCTTGCTAACTCATTAAAGGTTATACTAGACGGGCTCGAAAAACGATCAAATTCAGAATAATTGCACTATGAAGAAGCTTAGAGTTCGCGACATTTTACTAAAGAAGAGTAGTAATGAAAAACTAACAGTCCTAACTGCTTACGATTATCCCATGGCATTCCTTTGCGATAATGCCGGAATTGACATTATTCTAGTTGGTGATAGTGCAGGAATGGTTGTGTTGGGCTATCCATCTACAATACCAGTTCAAATGGAGGAGATGTTACTATTTGTTGGAGCTGTCGGTAGAGCAACAAAACACTCGCTAATTACAGCAGATATGCCATTTGGCTCGTACCAAACTTCCGTAAATAGTGCGATTGACAATGCTATCAAACTTATCAAAGCAGGTAGTGATGCAGTTAAACTTGAAGGAGGGACGGAAATTTCTGGTACGATTAAGGGCCTGGTGGATTCAGGGATACCTGTTATGGGACACGTTGGTTTAAGACCGCAAACATCAGTATTATGGGATGGATATCAAACGCAAGGGGATACTCTGGCCGCAGCTCGCAAAATCATTTCTGATGCCAAGTCCTTAGAACAGGCCGGTGTATTTAGTATTGTTCTGGAAATGGTCACAGATGAAGTGACTGAAATAATTTCCAAATCTACAGCGGTACCCATTATTGGAATAGGCTCTGGTAACAATTGTGATGGACAAGTACTTGTTTTGCATGACATTTTGGGTCTTTATGGAAAGTTAAAGCCTAGGTTTGTGAAGCAATATCTGAACCTATCAGAGGTGATTCACGTGGCACTTTCCAATTATATCAACGACGTAAGATCTGGAGTCTTTCCCTCAAAAGAAAATATTTTTCATATGTCCGATGACGAATATTCTAGATTGAAGAACATGCTAGGAAAGGGCGACGGTGTGGATGAATGAATGAGACTGGAATAAATCAAAATAAACATCCGTCCAAAGATATTATTGCTAGTCTGGGTACAGTACTTCTGAATAAGAAGATAGTACTCTGTATAACTGGTAGCGTAGCGGCATACAAGGCGGTCGATCTTGCGCGGCTTCTTATGCGATATGGAGCTGAGGTCTATCCTGTAATGTCTGATACTAGCTCATCAAAGTTAATTAACCCGGAACTGATGAAATGGGCCACCGGTAACAACGTGGTTACGAAGTTAACCGGAAATCTAGAGCACATTTCGCTGGCTGACTACAATACTTCTGATCTTATTATCGTCTATCCGTGTACTGCCAATACGATTAGCAAGATCGCAAATGGGATCGACGATACTTCCGTTACTTCAATCTTATCGGTCGCTGTGGGAGCGAATATCCCGATTATTATTTGTCCCGCAATGCATCAATCGATGTTTTACAATAAGCTTATTCTCGCCAACATAGATAAGCTAAAACAAGTAGGAATTGATATTCTAGAACCTGATATTTACGAGGGCAAAGCGAAAGTTACCGCCTTCGAAAGCGTTATTGCCCTTGTCATCAAAAAACTTCAACCAATCTCACAAAAGAGTTGGTTCGAACATAAAAAGGTCCTTGTCACTGCTGGAGGTACAATTGAATTTATTGATCCTGTCAGAGTGATTAGCAACCTAAGTAGTGGTAAGACTGGCATCTCTATCGCTCGAGAAGCAAAGGCTAGGGGAGCCGACGTAACCCTCGTTTTTGGAAATGGCTCCTCAAAATTTGAGGAGTTAAATGACTCAAGAATAATTAATGTAAATACATCAGAAGATATGCTCAATACTGTAAGACAGCTATTGTCTAGCTCAGAGTACGACGTAGGTATCTTTAGTGCAGCGGTAAGTGATTATACTCTAGTGGACAAATCAAATATTAAACTGAAAAGTGATTCACCTTACCTTGATTTAAGATTGTCTCCCACCAAAAAGATTATTGATGAAGTTAGAGACTTATCGAATAAGATGTTTCTGGTTGGTTTCAAAGCGGAATATAGCTTACCTTGTTCAACTTTGATTGAAAGGGCATACGAAAGACTGATTAAATCTAGATGCGACATGATGGTTGCAAATGATATAGGCAGAGATGGCTCTAAAATTGGTTCCGACAAGATTGAGACTTATATAATCGATGTTGAGAAAAATGTCATCCATACACCGATACAAAATAAGCCAATGTTTGCAAAATGCTTACTAGATATTATCGAGAATCGAGCAGCTGAATCAAGACAATTGCAATAATCATGCCAAGGTTTTGTCTTGGTTTTCCCGTTTATATTCAGCTAATTTTCTATAATCAGAGTCAGGTAAGCACTATTAGCTCTTTAGTAAACGAGTTGAAGTTTTTTGCAGGCTCGCCGGTAAAATTATTTTTTACCAATAAGGTGTCCTCTATTCTGACCCCAAACTTGTTTTTGATATATATTCCAGGCTCTATCGTAACAGCCATATTACTTTGCATACACTCCTCACCGTCGGCCCTGATCCAGGGCCGTTCGTGAACTTCTAATCCTACGCCATGTCCAGTAGAATGTATAAAATCATCCCCGTAACCTGCTCTTGTTATAATTGATCTTGTTACCTTGTCTATGTTTCCGGATATTTGTGGTGAGTTCAATGCTTCAATTCCGGCCTGCTGTGCGATCTTCACTACTTCATAGACATTTTTGACTCTTAGGCCGGGCGTCCCAAGAAAAAACGTCCTTGTTGCATCTCCAATGTAATTATTGTATCTAAGCGTCAAATCAACGACAACAATGTCATTCTTGCCAAAAATTCTATCCGTGACCTCAGCATGGGGGTACGAGCTATTCCGACCCGATGCGACAATAATTGGGTTAGTAGACCATTTATAAGATACCAAATTTGCGCCAGATCTCAGTGCTTCATAAACAAGAATCGCCTGTAATGAGCTTTCAGATTGACCTGGCCTTAGCTCTTGAATACACCGTTCATACAATTTGTCAATTATCTGAGAGGCCTTGGCTATCATCTCGATTTCTTGTCTTTCCTTTAGTATCCTAGCTTTAGAAAAAGGCTCGGAATTAATAATAAGAGAGCCTTTGGCCAGGTTTTTAAGCAAGAATTCTATTAGAACATGGTCATCACAATCAGAGCATATTTTTCTTCTTTTGATTTGGTTCAAAACTTCCTCTATAATGGGCTTGCCTCGCTCTGAAGCAACTATTTCGTACGATGGAGCTGTTTTTTCTGCCCTTTTGGCTTCCAATCGTGGTAAAATGAGTTTAGAACTGTTTCTCGTGCAAACTGCTACTGATTCTCCCCAGAATCCAGTAAGATAGTAGATATTTTCTGGCCTGAAGGAAACTAATGTATCACAATGCAATTCAGAAATAAGACCAAGAACCTTATCCCTATGATTAGCGAACATGCCATGTGTTGTCACATGAGAGTATTATCATTTTTACTATTCGTGTAATTATAAATACGGGGACGATCGGTCTTATCGATTAGATTATGGAATACTTAGTGATGGTGCCGGGTCCAACCAATGTGCCCGAGAGAGTGATGAATGCTATGCTTACTCCAATTATTAATCACAGAAGCGATGATTTTAGAAGTCTGTACAAGACTATCGTATCAAAAACCAAACAGGTCTTTCAGACTGAGAACGAGATTATTTTGTTAACAGCATCAGGTACTGGTGCTGTTGAAGCATCTGTGATAAACATGATTAGAAAGGGCGATAAAGCACTTGTTCCTGTCAATGGTGAGTTTGGAAATCGTCTGGCAGATTTAATTGATGCATGGGGAGGACATGCGATTCGAGTACAATCCGAATTTGGAGAAAATCCACCTTTTGAAGCCATTGAAGAGGCGTTTGAAAAGAATGAAATCAAGGCTGCGTACGCGGTCTACAATGAAACTTCTACTGGAACAACCCTGCGGTACTTAAAAAAGCTGGGCGAACTATGTAGTAGTAAGGGGGCTTTTTTCATAGCAGACGCTGTTTCCATATTAGGAGGCGATGAGCTTCCTGTCGATAAATGGGGCATTGATATCTGTGTAACGGCCTCACAAAAGGCCTTAGCGGCTCCTCCTGGCGTATCGCCAATATCGATTAGTAATAAGGCTAAAAAGTACTTAAAGTCCAACCCACCTCCGACTCAGTATTTTAATCTCGCAAGATACTTTAAATATTTTGAAGAAAATTTTGAGACGCCGTTTACACCGGCATTGCCTCTCTTTTTTGCTTTCAATGAAGCTTTGGATATTGTATTGGAGGAAGGTTTGGAAAGTAGAATAAAAAGGCACGCAACCTGTGCCGACGCCTTCTACAGCAGCTTGGGTGCAATTGGATTCAAGCCTTTTGCCAAGCTTGAGGCAAGAAGTAATGTCGTTATTGCTTTCAATTACATGGACGGGATGGACGACTCCAAATTTAGAACATCACTGTCAAAGCAATTTAAGGTATTGGTTGCAGGTGGTTTCGGTAAGCTAAAAGGAAAGGTATTTAGAATCGGATGTATGGGAGAAGTGAACAAATATCACGTCATGCGCACAATTTCGTCTATTAACTCGGTAACTAGTATGTTAAACGCTAAGACGAATGACGAACCTTTAGGCATAGCAGCTGAAAAATTAAAAGCTAGTCCATAACAGAACACGGTTTGCTTCATGCGTCAAACTTAATCTATGGTAAATCATTAGCGAGTTTTATGACTTTAGAGAAGGGTACTTTAATATTAGTTGATTATACTGCCAAGATTAAAGATACTAGCCAAGTATTTGAAACTACTAACGAAGAAGAAGCTAAAAAAAGTAATATTTATGATCCAGATAGACGATATGGATCAAGACTGATATCCGTAGGGGAAGGATGGGTATTGAAGGGTGTTGACGAAGCATTGGCAAACGCTAATTCTGGTGATAAATTAAGTATTACAGTCACTCCAGATAAGGGATTTGGAGAAAGAGAGCCCAGTAAAGTAAGAATGATCGCACAGCGAAAGTTAGGCGAAAAGGCAGATGAGGTAGGGGTAGGCGATGAAATAGAGTTAGATCAACGTCGTGGTACAGTTAGGTATATAGGCTCCGGTCGAGTTCAAGTTGACTTTAACCACAAGTACGCTGGCCGTGTGCTTGTTTACGAAGCGAATATTTTGAAGACAGTCGATAGCACTGCTGAAAAGGCTTTTCAGCTCATAAATAGAAGAATTCCAATTGATGATAAGTCAATTGAAATTAAATCAGATGTATCAACTGTGGAAGTTAGGTTACCAGGGGAGAGTTATCTATTGGAAGGATTACAAATTATCAAAAGAGCGATCGCAGAGGATATTTTCAAATTTGTCAAAGAAATTAAGACTGTTTATTTTATAGAGGAATATAAGACAACGAGCGAGTCTCCAGCGCCATTAGAACAGCCAAAAGCTGACGAAAAAGTATTGGAAGCTTCAGAGAACAAGACCGCCTGACATCTTCTGGTTATACTTTAACCTGTGAATACATCCTAGAGAGGCTCTTTCTCACAGCCCGGCAAGCTATTGTATTTCAGAACGCTTCAGACTTTCATATAACTGAAACAGATCTTGCTAAGTCAAGGGCTGATAAATTGTCTAGCTTAATTTTGTCAAGAATGGTGTATCTGTCCGGTCTTAATGATCGTGCCAGGACTAATGATGAGACTATATGTTGTTCATTTAACCCGAGCTCTTTAGCGGTTGTAGGAGCACCGACATTTCGCAGCGTGTTCGCTACTTTTTGCCAGTCAAGACCGTGGAGTTTTGCCATCATAATAGTTCCTAATCCGACTCTTTCACCATGAAGTCCATAGCCATGTCCTGCGACGTATTCAATCGCATGACTAAATAGATGTTCAGCCCCGGAGCACGGCCTACTACTACCTGCAATACAAGAAGCGACACCTGCACTTATCAATGCTTCAATGATGGTGCGAATTTCATTCTGGGTGTCCTCATGATTCTCTCCAGAAAATTTGTCGATTATAATTTTTGCACTCAGGAATGCAAGATTGGCAGCGTACGCTCCATAGTATTCATTAGTATCCTCCCTTGCAAGCTCCCAATCCTTTACTGCGGTAACCTTAGCTACGAGGTCGCCGCATCCGCTCGACAGAAGACGTTTTGGTGCTTCAGAAAGAAGATGAGTATCGGCTAATACAGCTAAAGGGGTATTAGCCTGAACCGAGAAGGGCTTGTCTATTCCTCGTATGGAAACGAAAGGGCTAGATATACCATCATGTGAAGCAGAAGTAGGAACACTTATGAGAGGTTTTCCGAGATCAAATGCGGCCATCTTAGCAATGTCTACTGAACGCCCCCCACCAAGTCCAAGGATAGCATCAGGCAGATTAGAGCTCATACTGTCTTCTAATGACCTAACAGAAAACATTGTTGCATCATCAACAACATACCAAGCATCATTAAAGGAAAAATTACCTAGAGATGACTGACATATTGATTGAACTCTTGACTTTACTGTTCTTCCGGTCACAATTGCAAGATTTGAGAAACCCTCACTCAATGCAGTCAGAAACGATCCCAAATCCTGGATTACATTTGGACCAATGAGGATCTTCCTAGGAAATTCCATCAAGTGGGTAGAATTAGAACCCAGACTGGTCATATTTATCCCAAAACTACAATACAACGGTGTAGATATTGATTCATTTGCTAGAATCCGTCACTATGCTTGTTCTCACTAAAATAGTTTTGCAGTAGGAACGTGGGTCATTAACTGGCTTCATATCGATTTGAAGAGATCTCTATTAGCAGCTGTAGTTAATCGTGACCCCAACTCCTGAAGTATCATATGTAATATTGTCAGCAAAGTTTGGTTCTCTCATAAAGACTATGTGGCATTTGCAACTAGTTACCCTGCATTCCTCGCTTGTATATTAATAGTTCGTTTCCCGTTAATTGAGCCCGTAATTAAAATTCGCATTTTGTCTGAATCGTACATGTCCAGGAAATAAGTCACCAATGTTATAACCAAAGTGGTACATATAGTGTAAGGCGACAGGATATTGCTAACTAAGTGGACATGGAATGGTTTCTGATCATATTCTAGAAAATGTGCATTATTAGTTTCCAGGTCAGTCGGTGTCATACAATCATGGTAGGTGTATTTCATCGTAAAAGTTCAAACAACAACTGATCTAAACATCTGATTCTATCCATGGGTCATTTACGAAACATCTTTAAATGGCAATACTGTTATTAATGTAGTTAAACCGCGCTTTAAGGCTTAACATTGCCATATTAGTAGTGAAATGATAAAATATGCAGAATAGTTCATCAGGAAATGAGTCTTCAAAACAGAACATTATGGCTAGTATCCTGAATAATATACCTAAGGATTCCGGCCTTACGAAGATTGTTTACGAGGGCCCGAGAATTGCCCTTTATGCAAAAAATATTGAGTTCATCATGAAGGATACACAAATTATTTCTAACATGGTAAATATCCTTAAGAAGAGGATAGTTATCCGCACAGATGAGTCCATCCGACTGCCTGAAAAAGAGTCATCGAAAATGTTACTAGAGATGTTGCCGGCTGCGAACGGAATAGGGGAGATTTTTTTTGATGACGCATTAGGGGAGGCCAAGGTGTGGATCCAAAGCTTACCAACATCTATTGATTTCAACAGTATCAATAATGAATTTCTAAAGAAAACAGGGTGGAAGCTCATTTTAATGAGAAGTCCTGAAATGATCACAAGCATAAAGGAAATTAACGATGTCTTGAAGAAAGGAGTCGAAGAACGTGCACAATTTTATAAAATAGTAGGCGAAAAAATATTTAGATCCAAGTTGAGCGAGGCCGTTGAGGCTAGTATAATAGCTTTGGGTGGCTTCGGCGAAGTTGGAAGATCTTGTTTTTTGCTTGTTACTGATGAGAGCAAAGTTATATTTGATTGTGGGATCAATCCTTATTCACGAGATAGAATTACCGCGATGCCGAGGTTCGACATCCTAGGTATAAAAATGTACGATATCGATGCCGTAGTAATTAGTCATGCTCATCTGGATCATACAGGATTCCTCCCGGCGCTCTTCAAATATGGCTATTCTGGTCCGGTTTATTGTTCCGATCCAACAGTGCATCTCATGTACGTTTTGCACAAGCACTTTATTGAGGAGACCGGATCCCATGCATTTTACTCAATAAAAGAGATAGAGAAGATGATTCTTCACACCATTCCGTTGACATTCGGAAGCGTGACAGATATATCTCCAGACATCAAGATAACCCTCGGGAACTCCGGACACATTATAGGTTCTTCTATAATCCACATTCATATTGGTAATGGCGATCATAATTTGGTCTATTCTGGTGACCTAAAGTTTGGACGAACATATTCTCTTGACAATGCCATTTGGAATTTCCCAAGAGTTGAGACACTTATAATTGAAGGAACATACGGCGGAAGACAAGACGTTTTCCCACACCGTGATGAGGCAGACGCCACTTTGATTGAAAGTTTAAATAATACGATTATTGAAGGAGGAAAGGTACTCTTACCAGTACCCTCAGTTGGACTTCCGCAAGAATTGATGTTGACTATCAACCGCTACATGACTCTGGGCAAGATCAAGAGATCATCAATTCTCATCGAGAAAATCATAGCAGAAACTACATCTATTTATGACAGTTACATTCAGTATCTGTCAAAAGAATTGCAAACAGTACTTTCTCAAAGTAACGAAAATCCTTTAAGACCTGATAACCTTAAGACAATTGATTCATCGAATTTGGATGCCGGACCTGCTGTTATTTTGGCGCCTTCATCAATGCTTAACTGCGGACCATCTGTTCACTATCTAAAACAAATTTGCAGATCTCCGACAAATAAGATCGTTTTTACATCTTATCAAATACCCGGAACACTAGGTAAAAGCATCCAAGATGGTTCAACTCGTCAATTAGTTGAAGATGAGGTATTTGATTTACAATTACAGATCGAGACAATAAACGGGCTATCTTCACACAATGATTATAATCAATCACTGGCCTATATAAGCAGAATGAAACAGAAACTTAGACGAGTATTGATTAATCATGGTGAAAAAACAAGGGTTCAGAGTTTAGCAAATTCAGTTAATAAGATTCTTAAAATTCAAACACAGTATCCGTTAGTAGAAGAATCAGTTAAGCTTGTTTAAATCAAACGCTAATTGCCAAATGGGATGTTGGAATATTACTAGGTTATTTTGCGCTTTCCCTCAGATCTACCGAAATCACTACTTAGCATCAGAGCTATGATGTTCCACTCTAGTTTTTGATAGCTTCACAGAACTCGATTCGTGTTTGTTATGACGCAATATTTGACGATTACATGAGCATCTCTAGAAATTATTCGACAAGAAGTAGATTTCACGAAATGTGCGTTGTCAACGATACATTTGATCAACTCTTTGATTAGCAAATAACTTATTTATGTTACTAATTGCATTAACATATATACAATATGGTAACTCTTCGATCCATTAGTAAGACTCACTTTGCCATTGTTAGCCACAACGCTGTAATTTATTTCGAACTAATCAGATTAGTTTAGTAGACTGTCACATGGTAATTGAATCTCCGGATACTCTATCCAAGTCAAAACGCATCACGAAGCCAACAGATTATTTAGTGTTCTGGTTTGTGCATTATTAATTTTAAGAAAGAGTAAAATCTACAATTTTTGTGTTAAGTAACAAGGTGGTTCAAAAAGCGGATATTTCATAATTTGAAAATTCCATGCTATCCAACCTCATTTTGTTTCTGTATCGATGCGTCGCGCTTACGTAAGAGCATACTATTTAGGTCTGCCGCATTTGAGTACGCGACCATCTCCGTCACTGCATGAGTAGTTTACTAATACGTAACTAAAATAACTGCTTTAGATTCTCAAATTGTCAAGTAATGATTCTTCACATGGAATTGAGTTCATACTAAACAAAATCTGATCACCAGTATAGACTCCCACCGCAGATGCGCGTAGTTTAGGTGCGTCCGAATATCTGAGAACTATTGCTGCGGCAGTGATCAATACCGACTTGGGATCGCTTGCCCGTATCATTCCCACCGGTCCCTTGTATTCTATCACTTCCAGTAATAGGTCGTTACTCCTCGAAAGACTACTTATAATTTCGTTTTCTTCCTCCTTTCTGCCCACTATTAGTTTCGCGGTATCAGACAATCTAAAATGCCTACCGACCTTCAGGAGCTCTACATCATTTAAGGTCATGTCAAAATCACACTTTGTAATAAGGTCTCTGAGTCTATTTGAAAAGCTTCGGTCTGTTAACAAGCATCCCCCTGCAGCGTTGGGAGGGTCATTTATGCCGTAGTGTTTTGCCAGCTTAAGCTGCTCTTTTCTAGACCTGCCACTTATGGAATAAAGGTTTTCGCGTTTTATCAGACCGGAAATCTCGGGCTCGGAAGGAGGAAGGTTTTTTCCGGATAATGGCCGCACGACCTTGCCCTCAACTTCGGCTGCTCGCTCAATAATCTGCAATGCTCTTTTATTCTGACTCATCGGTCTTTGAGAAAGAACTTCCCCAGTGATTAAAAAATCGGCTCCTATTTCATCCATATGGACCTTTGCACTCCTATACATCATAGCTCTGCAATCTATGCAGGGATTCATACCAGAACCGTAGCCGTGTTTCGGGTCCTTCACCATCTTGAGATAATCCTCTCCCAAGTATATTGTCTTGAGTTTAATGCCTAGATCAGACGCGACTTCCTTTAGATTGTGCCCACATCCTCTACCGCAGTCAAAATCACAAAAGGGTGTTTTGATTGACACCGCTTCTACGTCTATGCCTTGCTCTCGCATAATTCTGACTGCCAAGTTGCTATCAAGGCCACCAGATAGGAGTGCCACTGCTTTCTTTTTCTGTGACTTGATATCAGTTGTCTGCATATTTCTTATTCTACAATGGTTGCAGGGGAGGCAAGACATATAATCATATTGCTCAGCAAAAGTATGTTGTAGATACTCAAACCGCTTAACAACTACAGTTGGAAAGGTCGTCAGAATCTACGAGTAATCAAAAAACCACCATATACTTGCAATCAAACACTGTGGTGGTGGTCACTCCTGTGGCATCAAAATTTATGGCATGACCAAGTATGAGAATACAAATATTGAATGTTCGTGGCCGTCTTCCTGATTAATTTCTCAAAATATTTGCGCAAGACATTGGACCTTTATACCAGCATTAACCCTAATCCTTTACTAACGAATATATTCACGAATAAACGATCACTGGTTGATGGTCTTTGAAGCTATCGCAAATTTTGACTCATATGTTTGGGGAGCATTGGGGCTCTTCATCTTAGGTTTGCTAGGAGTAATAATTTATGAAAAATCATCCTCTAACGCAAAACAATATCATGAAGATAAAGGAATCTCTTCTAGTAACTAAAAACTTCGACAATGAGACTTTCATTTACGAAAAATTTCAGAGAGAAGGCTTCAAGGCTTTAACAGCAATTCAGAAGAAGTCTATACCGACTATTGCTAGAAAAATTAATACACTAATTGTTGCGCCTACTGGCTCAGGGAAAACGGAAGCTGCAGTAATCCCCATACTTTCGTTGTTGAGCAAAGAACGCCTCTCAGTGCACAACTCAAAATCAGAATCTAACGGTATAAAGGCTATTTATATCACGCCCCTTAGGGCATTAAACAATGACGTATTTCGAAGAATCATAAAATACGCCGAATCCGAAAACCTCACTGTCCAAATCAGGCATGGAGACACATCTGTACGAGACAAGAGGAAAATTATAACCTCTCCCCCTGACATACTGATAACCACGCCTGAATCACTTGCTATAATTCTTGTCAATGAAAAATTACTCAATCATCTTGGTAATCTCCAGTGGGTGATTATTGACGAAGTGCATGAGCTCCTCTCGACCGAGCGAGGTTCTCACCTGTCTATTAGTTTGGAAAGATTGCAAATCATGTCTTGTTATACAATTACGAGAGTAGGAATGTCAGCAAGTATAGGTAATATACGTGAAGGCGCAAAATTTATTGCAGGATATAAGAGAAAAAGTGCAATCATAGTTGATAAATCCATAAGATCATATGATATTGATGTCAAGTTCCTAAAAGGTTCAATAAATAACGTTGCCTCATTCATTCTAAATTATGTCAGAGAAAACGTTAGTTCATATCCTGAGGGCGGATCAGTTCTACTATTTACAAATACTAGGGATGAGGCAGAATACATTGGTACTGTTTTGAGAGGCAAAGAATTAATTCACATTGACATGCATCATGGATCTTTATCTAGGGAAATGCGAGAAGAAACGGAGGTGAAATTGAGAACTGGAACTGCAGGCATTGTTGTCTGCACATCATCATTAGAGCTTGGCCTAGATCTAGGGTCTGTAAACCTCGTAATACATTACGGTTCTCCCAGGCAAGTAACGAAACTATTGCAAAGAATTGGGAGAAGTAGACATAGGCAGGATCTTTCTGCAAAGGGATTAATTATAACAAATATTCCCGACGATGAGGCTGAAGCCTTGGCTATCATTCGTGTTATGAAAAGTGGTAACGTTGAAGAACAGCCACTACATTACGGAGCTTTAGATGTTTTGGCGCATCATATAGTTGGACTTTGCCTCCAAAGCAAAGATAAAGTAAAAGTCGAATATGCAATTAGTACTATTAGGAAGGCCTACCCATTTATCGAACTCACTTTAGACGATTTCTACGGGTGCTTAGAATTACTTGATTCCAACAAGATCATTAGGTATAGTAATAATGATCAATCTTACACACGGATGAGAAAGGCATACAGGTATTACTTCGAAAACGTTTCTACCATCCCTACGGTTTTAAAATTTGACGTATTTGACTGTGTCAACAAGCGGAAAATCGGTACACTAGACCAGCAGTTTGTGGGTGATTACGGTGAGCATGGAAATGTATTTGTGCTAAAAGGATCACAATGGAGGATTGTTGCTTTAGATCAAAAACGCATGGTGATAAATGTTGAGCCTTTGCAAGTAGGTACTTTAAACGTTCCATATTGGGTGGGGGAAATAATTCCGATTGATCCCCTTACTGCGCGATATGTCGGAAAAGTTAGACAAGAGGCACTCAACAGCAGGATCTTGAAAGGCGATACTATTTACAATGCTCATAATGAATTGAAAATCGTACCTAGCTCAGATCGTATAGTAATTGAAAGGTCGTCTAAGATGAATGCCCTTGTGATTCATTCAATGTTCGGAACCAAAATAAACAATACCATTGCTGCTCTGCTTTCGACTCTACTCTCCTCGAAATTAGGTTATTCTGTGGAAACGAAAAGCGACGCATATCGAATTTTCCTTACATCCAACGCACGAATAAATGAACATGATATTCGACAAGTTTTTACCGATGTCTATGAAGTGGAGGATGTTATAATTGCATCTTTGGCAGGAACTCCTAACATAAATTGGAGGGTATGGTCTGTTGCCAAGAGATTCGGTGTAGTCAGCCGTGAAGCGATTTATGATAAGAAGATAGCAAGGATGATTTACGATAGATATTTTCACACTGTACTTACTAAAGAGGCTATCAGAGAGATAACACATGACAAATTTGATTTTCGATCGACTAAAGATATCAAATTCAAAATTCGAAACGGGGAGATCACGCTTTATTGGCGTGAAGTTGATGAATTCTCTGAGCTCGCAAAACCCATCACTGAGCATACTGCTAGGTTTTCTTCTGCCCCACTATCTACTGAGAGTGGTGTTATAGAATTAATGAAGGAGAGATTAGAAAAGACAAGGCACAGATTGATATGTATGCGATGCGGTAACTGGGAAAGGATAATGGAGACTTGTCAGATACCCGATTCAATTACCTGTCCGCGCTGTAGATCAAGGCTTATCGGGGCTACCTTCTGGTCTGATGACACTCTATCCAAAACAATAGTGATGAGACTACAAGGACAAAAATTGACTTCTGAAGAAAATAAACGATTTGACAAAGTATGGAAGACAGCATCCCTAATTAACAGTTTTGGTTCAAAAGCATTTAAAGTACTAGCTGGTCACGGGATAGGGCCAGACACCGCAGCTCGAATCTTGCGGGATTATGTAGATGATGTCGAGTTATTCAAAAGTATTTACCAAGCTGAAAGATCGTACGTAATGACACGAGGATTCTGGGCAGATTGAGAATCCTATAGGCACGAGTTAGATTTTTGAATTTATTTTCATTATAGACGAGTAAGGTTTTAACGTAATTTCTGGAGTTCCTTGTAAGCCATTGTTTGCAACTGCGCCAATTATCCTAATCCGGTCACCCAATGCAAGAGAATTTATGCTATGGCCTAAATCTCTCCACCCTATTAATCTTATTTCTCCCGAGTCATCTCCGACCAATGTATCCGTCATTTCTATCATTTCGTTACTTCTGGTGTTAACCTGTGTCGTATTCGGCTGCTGCAAAACTATTGCCTCTATAATATATGGAACATTTGATGCCACAACATCGCTAATCTTAGTCTGGTAGTCCAACACACTTGGGAATTGAGTGCCCTCATCTAATATTCGTATATAGGAATCATTCAGGGTTAATGTTATTTCAGTGCCAAAGATTCTACTTGGAACACATTCAATTATTGAACCAGAAGTCATATTATTTGGTACCAGGGTTTTATCGATAATAACTGAAACTAACTTACCATCGCCCAAAAGACCAAGTGAGATTAATCTATCGCCTGCGGTATTAGATCCTATCGATACTAATCTCAATGTCATAGTCTCGATATCGGTTTGTTCTTCAGGAGCTGACAAAACAGTTCCTTCATCTCCATGAATTTCAAAATCGCCGTTACCATATTGCGGATTTCCAGATTTAATTCTTACCCCAATTAGTCTAATTTTGGACCCAATTTTGAATACTTTTGGTAGTCTTGTCTCAGAAACGTTCCAAATAATCGTGCGCAGGGATTTTGTGCCATCTTCATTAAATAGCTGAAGCTGGAGAGATTTGCTCATATTTCCACGGGAATCTCGGTAATCGGACATACGAGGATTGGATCGTACAAAGCCCTCAATTATGATATTATCTGCAGGGGAATCTACATTTTCTATCGTTCTAGTCATGGCGTTCAGATCAGGAATTTCGCTAGGTGCCTCCTTAGTTTTTTCTAGCTGACAATCCATGCCAACATTGATAAATGGTTTCCCGTCCAAGCCCGATTTGACATATCCTTTGCTTAACTTAATCATATCCCCTGGTCGGAGTCCCATTTCTTCTGGCACTTGAACCTTATTATCCCAAAGTTTAATTTTGATAGTTGAATGATCATCATCATAGATCACCATCGTGCGGTTCTTGGTCGTTTCAGTATTATCCTTTCTTGCAAATTGTCTTGGAGAATAAATAGTAAGGATTCTGCCGTACAGCGTCACATCTTTGGCTCCTACATAGACATCACTAATACGTAAAGGCGATCTTTGCTGATCCAGCGAGATGCCAAGATCCGCAGCGACGAGAAACAGCGCACCCTGTTCTGTCAGATAGCCTGCGCCAATCTTTTGCTTCTTTTCTTCGATCAAAGATCTTAATTTATCGATTGTTAAATCGCTTCTTTGTTGCGTCAAATACTGAAGCATTTTTTCAAAATCAATAGATATAGTAAAAAAACCCCCAATAAGTGCTCATCATATATTAACTGTCATACTTTACTCGCCTATATATTTTGACTAATTCTCTAATCCAGTTCGGAGTTACATATTATGCGCGACAGTAGATATTGTATATCAAGGTTGATGACTCCAGGGTAAGCATTTACACTAAACTGATCCTCGTCTGAAAGTCGATAATCATGCCTAGATCCATTTGTTTCCTAAAATCGCAGGAAGTCCAGTTACATTAACAACATTCTTGTGATAGGTCAACAATATCCATGTTCCAGATAATTTCTAACCACAAGAACTAATGAAGAGACGATAGAGTTTAATAATGCCCCCTGTTACCTAAATTGAATCTGATCATATTTAATGCATCATACACATTACACTCTGACAGTTGGAAAATTTAGTTTTTTTTCATGTTGGAAACGGGTCTTTCATAGAGAACCGATGCGTAAAGTAAAATCAGATTAATTGTTGACCTTTGTGATGCGTTCACTAGCCATCTCAAAGGTGAACCTGGAGCCTTGAAATTGTTCAGAGCCTTGTCTCTGCCAATTCAAATAGTATGTCTTTGTAACAGACTTTCCGATTATCGTAATTTCCTGTGGAAGTTGTGCATACAAAGATTCAACCTTCTGCGGATTCCGAGTCATTAACAAACTTCTCCTTCGCTTCATTAAGTATTTCAGAGCTACATTCTTGTGAATTTGACCTTCTACTGGGATTTTTTCATACCCAATATCTATAAGGAACTGACGTTTAGTCAATTTAACATGATATGTAATCTAGTATACAAAAGCTTGATAGTTAAAATTAGTGAATGCTTTGAAAAAAAGACTCTGTCAGGTAAATACTTAGATTTTTAAATAATCATCTTGGAACAGCGCATGACCAAATGCTGATAATTAAACAAAGATCAAAACGTCTTTATCTTGGGTATTTACAGAATTTACGTTGAAACTGACCTATAAGCGGCCGCCGAGGTCCGCAAGGAGGACTCGCAAGCCTCTGCAAGATAATTGGCCTAAAGCAGGAGTAAAGGGCACCTGGATCAAATGTACTTACAAAAGGTGCGCATTCGAGTGGAAGTATTTCGGCGGACGAAAATGGGCCGAATGTCCTATATGTCATAGCGTTATGAAGGTTGCCGTTTCTAAGAGGAATTATAATTCTGACAAATAAGTTTCAGCAGTTATGACAATCAGGGCTTATTTTAGATATTTAGAAAGCTTAGATGTTGTTAGCAATTATCTCCGAGATCAACAAATTCACTGGAGTCGGTGAACGATTGTGGACTACGCCTGTTCTGGATAAATCAATCATCTGCGCAGTTTGAATTGCGGGCAGACAATTTATTTGTGAAAAGCATTGTGTACACTCCGGAGTATGTCAAATTCGCAGGGATTCTGTTTCGACACGCCTTTTAATATATTATATGGGGTCGGCCGGATTCGAACCAGCGGCCTCCAGCGCCCAAGGCTGGCATCATACCATGCTAGACAACGACCCCTCTCGTGTCTTGTGCTTTTTGAATCTGTTACCTGTCGATAATTTTAAGCTTATTAGCCACATATCTCTAAATATGCCGTAAATATTTTGAATCCTCATCTATGAATTATCTTGACTGCTACCACAAAGCCGGCAAAATAGCATCTGAAGTTCGGGAGAATACGAAAAAAAAACATCACGTTGGTAGCTCATTATATGAGATATGCGAGTCCGTTGAACGTGAAATCAAAGTATTAGGAGGTAATCCAGCATTTCCAGTAAACGTTAGTCTAAATGATATAGCAGCTCACTACACTGCTGAGCCCGACGATATAATTATCGTTAAAGATGGCGATGTGTTAAAGATTGACATTGGAGTTCATGTCGAGGGCTTTGTGGCGGATACTGCTGTTACAGTTTGCTACAATTCGAAGTATGATTCTCTTGTACGATCTGCCGATATGGCCCTGAACGAGGCAATAAGAATAACTAGAGCCAGTACCAGAGCTGCTGACATTGGAAGAGTAATAGAAAGTAGTATTTCTCAACATGGTTTCAAGCCTATTCAAAATCTCAGTGGGCACTCGCTTGAACAGTTTACAATTCACGCGGGTAAATCTATCCCTAATATAAAGACCATTGGCTCTTCTATAGTCTTAATTGCGAATCACGCCTATGCCATAGAGCCATTCTTGACTACCAAGGACGGCCAAGGTGTTGTATATGAAGGAAAAACATGCAATATTTTTAGCGTTATTTCCCGAAAGCCTCAAAAAGAAAAAGGTGTCAATGATTTTCTTCAGAAAATATGGAACAAATACAAAACGCTGCCATTCAGCGCCAGATGGTTGACTAATGAATTTGAGCTTAATGAAATAAAGCAACTTATCGAAATTCTGAGAAAAAAGAGAAATCTTCACGGATACCCAATTTTAGTCGAAGGAAATAGTAAAGTCGTAGCTCAGGCTGAACATACACTGATACCATCGGATAGCGGCGCTGACGTAATTACTTTGTAGCAGTTTTAGTGATATAGTTAAGACATTAGCAGCGGAGTTTGGTCCTGCCGCCTTAATGTGTGACCACAAACAGAATCTAAATAGTTAGAATATGAAAAGGTAATATGCCTGCACTCAGGGATTGGCCAGTACAAAATCAAGTTATATTTGTGCTTACGTATGTAATTATGATATTTTACCTATATTGACGGCGTGAAATACAAATAACTATGATTTTATTAACTAAGGTAATAAGTACCTCAATATTAGAGGGATACCAACTACATAATTGTAATTTTGCTATGAATAACTGCATATTAATAGGGTCGAATCTGAACTAGGATTTATTTCAAGCAAGAGCAATAGAGCCAGTTTTTTTGGATTAGGTTGAAAGATATCTCATGGTGCTCACTAGATCCCAGCTTCGTTCAAACTCATCAGAAACAAATTTTCTTGTGTATTCGTTCACTTACCTCGGCCAAATCAAGAGGTAGGATCCCAAAGCAAAAGCCATAACATATTGTTTTCTAATGTTCCACTGTAGATATTTAGAAGTAGCGAGAAGTTACTGCACTAGGACAAGAGACAATAGTAACCTTTTTGATTCCTCCTCAGTAGATATATTCAATGAAATGAAATAATCAGAGATAATAAACTGTATGATAATATTTTTTATCCATTGTTTTAGACGAAAACACGATTTCGGTGAGTCAACATATTTTATAAGGAACTAATCCTACATTGCTTTGAAAAGGATTGAGCGAGGAAAAGAGTCCTAATACAAAATTTGTTTATGCTATCATTAGAATGCCTGACGGTAAGGATCATGAAATCGCTATGCCACCAAAAGTATTCAGCTCTGGTAGACATGGATATTATGCTCAAATACCAACCTTCGTCTACAACAATGAGGTATACGGAGGCCAGATCCAACTCTGGAAAAAAGATTCAAAATAGCTATTGGTTAATTGTCTTCTCAGAGGATCATAATGGTCCTAGCAGAATTCACATGCACAGTTAAATCAAGAAATTACTGCTGTTTCAACGGGCGAGTCGACCCAGGCCTGGTGCCGTTGCTATCCAATTACAAAAACATAATCTAATTATCGGGATATTATTCGATTTGACCGATTTGTTTCTTATGCGTTTGACCCACGCCGCCCATATTCCTTGTCTATTAATACCAAAGATGAGATCGTTAGGAAACTACTTAAACTCATTTTCGAGTTTTTTCTTTCTATGCGTCATCTGGAACAATTTATCTGCCTTTTTGATTGCTTCAGTCCTATCCCTTTTAAAAAACATTGACTGAATCAGTAGATAATTTTCAGGAATTACCATCCCGGTTTGATCATCCGAATAGACGATTTTAGCGACATCATCTTGAACTTTAAGCATCTCCTGATGAATATGTACCATTTGAGTATCACCGTGTGGAAACCCCAATCGAATGGCCATATTTCTGACGTCTGCTGTGCCCTTAGCAGAACCAAATAATGCGACACCAAACTCATTTCTAAAAATTTCTATCAGACTATCCTTAGACGGGGCTTTGCCATTAAATCGTACTAACATTTGATGAACGTGCATCATTCTAGATGGTACTTTCAGTGCATCAACAAATAAGTTCGCGCCAGGGATAAAATCCTTGACATCTTCTTGATGATGAGGGTTTCTATCCCATTCTATAGAGTCTTTAACCTCTTTTGAATCCTCCAGGTCTGCCCATCTTCTGATTAAAGTTACATCAAATCTTTTTATTCGTTTTCCATAGTTTTCAATTAATGGTTGCATGAGTCTTCCCATGCCTGAAACGTTGCAGCTACCTTGGATTACGTACTTTCTTCCGGACGCCCTATCATAATTTACTCTAGAGTTGTGGATCATATCTGCCACGCTATACTTACCATGTCTATCCTCTCCCCCCTGAAAAATCGCAGGTTTTTTTAGTGGCCGATAAAATTTGCGCTTATTTTCAAAGCCGCCACCTTCCATAGAGGCATCTAGGATAAGATCGCTCTGTTTACACGCCTCAAAAATGGTCCCAGCAATTTCATATCCCTTCTTTTGGAACAGACCAAGCTTATTCTGGGGAACATATACATCTAGATTATTATCAAGAGCTTCATGGATCCTGTCATCTGGGGTGTATTTTGCAACCCCAATCAGCTCCATCTCACTATCCTTCAAAACCGCGGTTGCCAGACGCCTACCGATATTTCCATATCCGTTAATAAATAACTTCACCAAATTAATGTCGCTTAGTAATTTAAGTCAACTTGAGGATATTATATACATTTTTCTCAGACTTGTTGTAACAGTCTAATAACCAACCTAGTTGGCAAACTATAGATTATCTAATATAGATAACTATCCATATATACAAATCGTGTGTATGGAACAATATGAAGATAATTATGACGAGGTGTCTTTACCTGGTTCAGATAAAGTGCCTCATATTGTATTTCTTGTATGGGCTGTAGTTCGATGAAGATTCTTGTTATTGATAATTATGATTCCTTCGTATACAATATCGTCCAGATTCTAGGAAAGCATAATGTGGAACCAGTAGTGAGAAGAAACGATGTTATTACAATGCGAGGGATTAAGAAAATACAACCAGACGCGGTAATTCTCTCTCCCGGTCCAGGAAATCCCGAAGATCCAAAATATTTTGGAGTATGTGACAAAGTCATAAAAGACCTTGGTCCGAAAATGCCAGTACTGGGGGTTTGTCTTGGGCATCAAGGTATAGCCAGTGCTTTCGGAGGTAGGGTCATCAATGCAAAATTTGTCACTCATGGTAAAACGAGCATGATACGACACAACAACTCGAGTAGGCTATTTGAAGATGTAAAAAATCCCTTCGCCGCTACGCGGTACAATTCATTGGTAGCAGACTCTACGCGGTTACCAGATTGCCTAGAAATAACCGCTGTAGCAGAAGACGATAGAGAGATAATGGCACTGAGGCACAAGAAATACCTAATAGAAGGACTTCAATTCCATCCAGAATCTGTTTTGACTTGTGAGGGCCCAAAAATGATACTAAACTTTCTTTCGATGATAAAAAGATGACAAACGGTGATGCTGAATTCCAACCTCTCATTAGAAAACTAATTTCGAGAAAAGAATTGACGGAAGGAGAAATTGAAACATCTATCGATTTAATTTCCACAGAACGGTTATCCCAGGAATCAATTGTGGCCTTTTTGGTTGCACTTACTATGAAAAAGGAAACCGCCAATGAGCTCAGATATCTAATTAGGTCTATTAAGGGGCGCTCAATCCGTCTTACGCCAAACCTAAATTCATCGATCGTTGATATATGCGGAACCGGGGGAGATTCAATCAGTACGCCTAATATTAGTACCGCAGCAGCCCTAGTAGCAGCAGGCAGCGGTGCTTGCGTGGCAAAACATGGAAATAAGTCAATGTCTGGGCTATGTGGCAGCGCAGATTTTTTGGAATATGTGGGTTATGACCTTAACACCTCTGTTACGACTGTACTGTCCTCCGTAGAGCAAATAGGATTGGGCTTCATTTATGCCCCAAGATTTCATCCTGCTATGGCAGCAGCCGCGGCTGCTCGCAAATTAATTGGTGCAAGAACTTTTTTCAACATTGTTGGTCCACTCAGCAATCCATGCACCAATCTTTCGGGACAGGTCATTGGAGTCACAGATGCTTCACTCTTCGAGAGAATCTCCGAAGCTAGTCTAAATCTTGGTATCAGAAACATAATGGTGGTACATGCCTACGACGGCATAGATGAGTTATCAAATACCTGCCCAAATGATATCTCATTTAAGGATGATAACTCCATTAAAAGAATCCATTTAGTTCCTAGAGATGTAAATCTAGATACGACAAGGCTAGAAACGTTAGCGATAAAGACAAAAGAAGAATCTATTCGAGTAACCTTAAAGTGCATCTATGGTGAAGCTGAAAGGGATCTGCTTGGGATAGTTGAATTAAACGCTGCCGCTGCTTTAGTTGTTGCAGATAAGGCTCGTGATTTAAATGAAGGGATAGACATTGCTCGAGAATCCATAAAAGAAGGTAGAGCAAAAAAGAAGCTGTATCAATTGATTCAACGCTGCGGACGAAAAAGTAGACTAGAGGAGATTGAAGAGAATCTAGAGATAGCGTCTCCATAATATGTGATTTTCCATATCAAATACTGGAGATTTTAATAACCACTGCATTTCATCTTCTAGATTCAGGAAAGACATCCGACCCAGTATGGGGAGGATTTTAGATGGATATTTTCTGATTAAAAGTATAAGATATGTAGTTTAATACGGCTAATTATGAAGGAACGAGGTACTGTGGTACGGATTTTACATTATACTTTTATTATATAGCTGCGTCTAAAGACCTGAGGGTATATACTGGAGATTGCGTTCAGCTGATCAAAATTTTGCTGAAAAAGATATAGAATCATTGGATTGGAATGAACTGTTAAATTTGAAGCGGAGCTTCTCTTCCTATTTAAAACAGTTAACCAATGATATCATCGAAATCGAAACATCAAAGCTACAATCAGTGAATAATAAGATTCAATCTAATACGGACAATCTCAAGTCGCTATTGGGAAGGTCTAAAGAGATTCGAAGCTCGATCAAGTCTAAAAATTCGGATTTTTTAGCAATTGGTCAAAAAATTTCACAATCAAAAGATTTCCTGAGTACAATGGAATCAAGAGTTACTAATGAGACCGAAGATGTTCTAATTCACACTATAAATGTTCTGACGAAAAGTCTTGAAGATAAGCAATACGCAACTGAGAACGAGAAAAGTAGAATTTCTCAGGAGATAAAGGATAGATCTATGGAAATGGAGGCCATTAAGGCTGTACATACGATAAAACAAGGACTTAATCAGCTCAACCAACAAGCGGACGCTTTTAAAGAGAACATTAAACAACTGGATATGGAGGATATAAAGCTGAACAATCACATAAATAGCATTAGAATCGCTCTAGATGCGTTATACGTTGAGAGGCGTAAATTGTCGGATGAACGAAGCAATCTATTAAATAGTTACAATACTGCGCTTCAAAAACTTGAGTTGGTAAATTTGCAGATGGACAAAATCTCAAAGGTTAGAAGGCAGCGCGTTCAAATGCACGGTCAGTACATATCTGATACCGCCATATTGAAAGTTAAAGAAGAGGCAAAAAGAAAGTTGGAATCTGGATCAAAACTTAGTTTCGAAGAACTAAAGCTGTTGTATAACGACGGGGATTGATGTAATGGCGTCCACTCACGGTATGATTTACATCTAGAAGCGATCCTAATGTGCGGGTCGATTTCATCGGGTCCATTTGTTATTAAGGGACCCATTGTCTGCTAGTTGATCCATTGTCAGAATCAGGTACCAATTTCAGTCCCTGAAAGCCCGAACAAACAAGATAGCTTTCACTGCTGGATTGTCTGCTTGCACTTGGTTTACTTATTTTCACTCGTTTAAATTGACTAGATAATTCCTTAACAAAAGTTCCTAGTGTATCGCCATCAAAGACTTTGAATATTCCCGCCCCACCGTCTACTAAGACCTTGGTCGCAAGGCCAAAGGCAACACGACTAAGATTGATTTGTGTAATATGATCGATTTCCCAAATACCACTTATATTCGGAGAAAGGTCTGACAATATCACATCGACACGTCCTACATGTTGAACCAGGTACTCTTGTAATTCAGGATCTTCCACCGAGTAATTCAATAATACCACATCTTCCAGATAATCTACCCGCTTTAGGTCTGTACCTATAACTAGGCCATGTTCTCCCACTTCACCTTTAGCAACTTGTAGCCAGCCGCCAGGATAGGACCCAATATCTATGACCCGACTCCCCTTTCTTAGAAAATGATAAGACTTGTTTAATTGCAGGAGCTTGTACGCAGATCTACTTCTAAAGCCATCATCCTTGGCGCGTTTGCGGTAATAATCCTTTCTAGCTTCGCTTAGTTTCATTCCCCTTGATTTCCGAATGCGACATTATATGGAAGAGGTATGCTAGATTCAAACCATCTCAATTGGCCACAAATATTTTATCAAAATAGTCAGACTGTTCCTTGGTTAGATCCATTGCCTCACCTTCAGAAACGTTTGCAAGGTTTTTGGCTAACTTCTTCTTATATTCCAGTTGCATCTGGCGTGCAATTTGTATTCTTTGCGCTTGAGGCGAACCAGCACCGTGCATCGATTCAGTAAGGTAACCGACAGCATTGCGGCCCATCGTCATATTTTCTATGAGCCGTAATATTCTTACTCTATTTTCAGTAGAGACACCCTTTTTACCCTTTAGATATTTCTCAAGTAGAGGACCAGTATAAGGACTCCTAAAGTCTTTTTCCGATGGCATAGTTACCATTAGGCCTCCGGCAATATCTTGGGCTAGCCTACCTAGTTCGTAAGGAAACCGAGTGACGTTATGCTTGCAAACATTGGCTAGCATGTCATCATTTTGATAATTTCCAGATGCAGTTTTGTGGGATTGATACGATGATGCAATACCAGCTGCGTAAATAGTCTCGTTCAAATGAGTCATTTCAACGAGCTTGTCCTTTATATGGGAGGCATTCGCAACTCCATTATAATCAGCCGTAGCTGCAGCTGCACCAATTAAAACATCTCCCAGTCCGGTCTTGCAGACGTAGCTCCTCCTATGATAGCAGGTGAACCGTTCTACTAGCATGGATGCAAATTCTACTTCGCCTTGCATAAAGATCAATTCATTCGGAATGAATACTTTATCAAAAATGATCATAGCTTCCTGGCCGGAAAATTTAGAATTGCCAGCATCTAGAGTTCCATCTTCCATGCTTCGTGTATCACACGACTGCCTTCCATAAATGTAGGTAATACCTTCTGCGTTAGCCGGTACAGCACCAACTATTGCGTAATCCTTATCCTCTGGTCTCAATCGCATGGTTGGCATAACAATGATCCAATGCGAATTAATGCAGCCTGTTTGATGAGCCTTAGCGCCGCTAACATACACGCCTTTTTCATCTTCCTTTACGATATGGACAAACATGTCAGGATCTTCTTGTTGAGATGGCGCAAGACTACGATCTCCCTTCACATCTGTCATTGCCCCACCAATCATTAGATTCTCCTTCTGAATCATTTTAATAAATTCAATTAATCTCTTCTGATAATCAGTATTATATTTCGAATCAATTTCATAAGTCGTAGAGTATAATGAATTCAATGCATCCATACCCACGCATCGCTGAAAACAAGTCCCGGTTAATTGTCCCAACTTTCGTTGCATTTTATTCTGATTTACTAGATCGCTTTCTCTTTCCGTAATGTGAAGAAACCGATTTACTTTGAGACCAGACAGCGAAGAATGAGTAGACCCCAAATCTGGGTACTTTTCCGCCAAGTCATACGTTTCAGCTACAGCATTTATCGATGGGCGAATCATCGGGTGATCAACTGGTTCTTTAACGAGTTCGCCAAACAAATAAACCTTCAAATTTCTTCCACGTAGGCTCCGGATGTAATCTGCCCCGTTTTTGATAGGCATAATAAAGATTTTATGCTTAAGATAATATTTATGTCTTTTCGGACAGTCCGCGGGACCAAGAAGTTCCGTTTAGTAAATAAAAGTTTCACTTTGCGATGATATGCCAAGCTTAGCATTACCGGTTCACCCGTTACCCTTTGGGTCTATTATGTAGTCCATCAAACTATGCGATTTATACTTGTCAGAAGGTCGACCTTCGCAGCAGCTTGGTTATTTGTTTACCAGCTCAGCAAAATTTCGATTAGACTAAGCAAAACATTTTTTATGTTTACCATTTGCACAGGTTTTTATGGTAATTGAAGAAGTTGATCTGCGCAAATTGATCCAAGAATATCCTGATTTTCCAAAAAAGGGCATCTTGTTCAGGGATATTAGTCCAGTTCTACTTAACCCAAAGGCACTTGAGTTTATAGCCGATGAATTTAAGAATAGACTTAAGGGACGAAAGATTGATTTAGTTGTCGGCATCGAATCTAGAGGTTTTATCATAGCTACCGCTATAGCACTAAAGTTCAAAACTGGACTGGCTGTTATCCGCAAGGCTGGAAAACTTCCTGGCGAGACTATAAAGAAATCATACAAAGTTGAGTATGGAAATGATATAATGGAGATGCAAGTTAGTGCACTCGGTAAAGATCTTGATGTGCTGATCGCAGATGATTTGATTGCTACCGGTGGAACAGCTATGGCCTCAGCAAAAATTGTAGAACAAGTAGGAAGTCGTATAGTTGGTTTTGCTTTCGTCATTGAACTTGATCATTTGCAGGGTGGCAGGACTTTGAGGAATTTAGGATATGATGTAGCATCCTTGGTGGTGTATGATTAGCCTTTTGGGCTCAATTTCAGCCGAAATAGGCATACTTGGTGGGACAGGGATTTATAGTGCTGAAATGTTCAATGATTTAACAGAGATAAAAGTCCACACTCCATACGGGGAGACTTCGGACAATGTGTGCATCGGAAGGCATTCTCAGAAATCCATTGCTTTCATACCTAGACATGGAAAGGGGCATAGAATACCTCCACATAGAATCAACTATCGTGCCAATATATGGGCGTTGAAGAGTTTAGGCGTGACGAGGATTCTTGCTCCTTCAGCAGTGGGGAGTCTAAATACTCGATATAAACCAGGCGATTTTGTTATACCTGATCAATTCATAGATCTAACTAAGCAAAGAGCATGTACATTTTATGATGGTGGAAAAGTATGTCATATTTCTGTTGCACAGCCGTTCTGTCCAGAACTGACCGAAATTGCTTCAAGCAGCTTGAAAGAATTGTCTTTTGATAGTCATAGTGGCGGGACCTACATATGCATTGAAGGTCCAAGGTTTTCTACCATGGCCGAGTCGAAATATTACAGGGAAGTGATGAATGCACAAATTATTGGGATGACATTAATTCCTGAATGCATACTGGCAAGGGAGGCAGAAATATGCTATATTTCTTTATCTACTGTTACAGATTATGACGTTTGGACAGAGAAGCCAGTAAATTCGAAGGATATCATCAATATACTAGAAGATAATGTTTCGAAAACAAAAAAGATCATCGCACAAATTATATCTCACATACCGGATGGAAGAGACAAATGCACTTGTAGCCATTCGCTTGAAAATTCGATCTTATAAACTTGCCCTTCCCGCGCCAGTTGGCTTAGCTTCAAGATCTACTTCGCCTTCTATCAATTTTCTTTGTATTTTTAAATAAATAACATCTGGATCCAGTCCCATTTTTATTATCTCATTTAATGCGATCTTCGGAATGGTAAGACTAATGTTGTGTCCGCCAATTCTGCCGAATGCAAGAGCCTTGAATCTGAATTCTCTACCTCTAAGTAAAAAGACGCCATTTAATTTGCTAGCGACGTTTCCTCCTCTTGCTGATTTTACAACTACGGTTATAGGCACATTTTCACCTAGGTCAGGAGATATTGTCATTTTGCATTGCCCTCTTTGGTAATGTCTATGTTTCTATTAACATTCTTTTCTACGAGGAAGCTCCACCATTCTTTGTCCAGGATTGTATAGTCTTCAACTTTGACTGTCATAATTTTCTCATCGAGCTGGTCCGTGAATGTAGCTTCACCCGACTTTATGAGGGATACTAGGTTCCACTTGTCTTTTCCCGTTCTAACGTTACTAATCGCAACTGCCCATTTTCTATCTGTAGGAATCTTAGGCATTCCTATCTTATCCCCAATGTCGAGTATTCCCAGTCGTTTTTCTTCACAGAATAGCTCTTTACTAATTACACTTCGCCAAACGTCAACAGCGCCAATAAGTCTATCGTTCTCAAGAAGATTTATGACACCAAGGTACACTACCTTATCTGAACTCAATTGTTTAGAATCAGACAATTTCGTGGTACTTGAAGTAATCATAACCTATTTAGACATTGATATGATCAAAGTATTTCTCCAATATAACCCCTAAGTTGTCAATCAATACATTTCTGCGAAACTGCACATTGTCTTCTCGGCATTTCTCTCTGTATCTATTGACAATTGCAAATCTAGGATGTAAAGGCATGTAGGCAAGTTCAGATATATGTACTATCATTCCCAAATCTACTAGCGCCTGCGCAGCCACACTGGCATCATGACTAGTATAGTTAAGATCTGCACTAATTTGATCTATCGTCCTGCGCCCGCCTTTCACCAAGTACACAAATAGCCCTGATTCATTTTTAGATAGTCCTAGTTCGGTTTGTAGAATGCATAACAGGTCATTCATTTTTTTCTGAATACAAGCTATTGATATTATTTACTACGTAGGTATAAAGTTATCTCAGATGAGTTCGTTACTGAACTTCTAGCGTAAAATTGGCCAGAGATAGAAGTCGACTGAGCATAAAAGTCACGAGAGAAACTGATTGGCGTCTGAATGCCTGATAATCTTGCCTAATACTAATTGTGCACTGGCTTCACTCCATAGTGCATGTCTTAAATGCTCCCTTCTCACACACAAATGGCTTAACAGGATGTCTCCCAATGGCGACAAATCGACGTTTTGTCTAATTATTATTGTAAAACTCTTTTCGATAATTGGTAAGAATTTACTAGTAAGTTAATTGTCCACTTCCAATCTGTGTACCCAGACCAGTAAAGATCAAGATATTCACCAAAATAACTGACACGACAGTTAATGATGATATCATTAACACTCTGTATCCGTTGGGTATCATTTGTCTCCTCAACATAATCAAAAATGATAAGGATAGAAGAGCTGCTATCGAAAGCGAAGAGATCATAGTGGCATTGGCAATCATCTTTCCTGCGTAGGATATGCCGGGAAAAAGTGCATATGTTTGTGAATAAATGCCTAGGGAAATAGATGCTACAATTGCTATCGCCAACAAAACGAAGAGGTTTCCACGTATGAAGTTCAGTGCAATTGAGTTTTTAGTACCCACTCTAAGAGGTTCAGGACGCTGATCGGGACGCTGGTCATCCGATTCTGAACGTTCATCTTTGTGAACATCAGGAGACTTTACGTCGATTTCTCTAAGAAGATCCCAACCATGTTGCGTAATAAGATACTGTTTAGCGTCCTTTATTATGTACTTGCTCATTCTTTCCAGATGATAGTAAATAGAACCAGTCGAGAGACCAGTTGCATCTCTGATTTCCGAGAAACCCGCAGAACCCTTGCTTCCTGCAATTGCCCTCAATATTTTCAGCCTTGTACGCCTGGCTCGCAGTTGTGTTTCTCCAGTCAATATCGATGTTATATCTTGAAATTATTTATCTGTTTCTAGCTTGTCACGGTTATATTTGCACATTGTTTATCGATCGATTATTTAAGGCAAATCCCTTAACAGTACTTATCAAGCTTGACTAAGGCATCCACTACTTGAGTAAGACTTATACAGATATTCTTTCGTATCGTAGATCGATGCCACGTGGGGTCGTAGCGAAGTCTGGCATCGCAACGGGCTCCAGATCTTTAGACTAGGGCTGGTCTTATGGAGGAAACCCGTGGATCAGGGGTTCAATTAAATATGGTAAAAGCACCTATTCAGAACATTTCCCTTCGGCCCCATACCTTGATTCCTTAAACAATATCGTTTCTACGTTGCTGTTCTCGGGAATTAATTCATCATTCGGCATAATAGAATTCCTAGATCTAGATTACACCAGAGGTATCGAAAGGAATTCTGGAAGATAAATGAACCTATGGTCTAGAATAAGTGTATTTTAGAAGGCGTACTTTGCAATATCACCTTGCTTGACCATTTCATATCGAATCGAAAGGCTGCTTACTTAACTATTCATATACTGCCTGTTATGCCCCTGCCTCTATATCCAAAATCTTTAACTATCCTAGTCACCGCAAAATATTTTGAGATGGGCAAAACTTGCCTATTAGATTCTGCATCTTTAACATCTTTGACCAATAAACTTTAATTCTTGCTATGTGGTTCGTTTCCTTCTATCTTTGTAGTATATACCCAGCCTGAACATCAGAACCCCGGTAGCAATGCATGTTAGGGAAATGCATGCATAACCAGGATTTATAAGTGACAAAAAAGGCTCAGGCGCAGTCGATGAGTATGTGCATTTGGTTGCTGTAATACATTGCTTTATCACTGGGAAGACAAGGAGCAAGGTTATTAGGATAACAAATAAGCAAATGCCTACGACGGAAAATATTGCACCTATCTTGATGATTACTCCTAAGTACACAATTTTACCTCCTTTAGTCCAGCTTCCCTGTTTACAGTATAGACTTTAGCTGCTTGATATCCAACGTAACGTATCTGTAAGAGCTACTTTTTGAAACTTCAGTGAAGCGTTCGTTATAATAAAGGTACGGCAGCCCATTATGTAGATGCCGATTCCATAAATCGTGAACTGCATCAAAATATTCTTTTCTTTTATTTCCTTTGTTCCTCAAGACCTCATGAGTGATTAAATGCGAAACTTTCGGACAGTTGACATCAGCAAAATATTTGGACCTCATTGAATCTACGCATGTTTTATCTGGTCTCTTCCATTCTACCATGCCAAAGTTATCTGCACTGTAGCCTTCTGTCCCACAATCAGTCCAAAAAGGTTTGAAGTAAGCGAGATAAAAATGATATATCTTATTACCTCTTTCCTTATGATCTCGCATAAGGTATGCAACAGACATCCTATCGAAGAGCTTGCCAGGTACAACTGGTAATATATCTGCCTGGAGATTAAAATCGATATTAAATATTCGTTTTATCCACCAATGAAAGAATCTTGTCATCGAATAGACATAATCCCAATCGGTTTTCTCTCTTTCTTGCCATTCATCGTGTTTGGATACATATATGAAGAAAAGCTTTTGCGTGGCCAACGCTAAATATTACATCATTTGATTTAAAATTGTAAGGGTATCAAGCATAATTCACAGTCGCACTCTATCGTGCTACGGTCCGTAGGTAGTTTGCAATTAATTTTCATGAATACTTTTTGGTTCTAGGAAAGATCCGCTTTTAGTACCACATATTCGATAGACGGCGGTATAAGTTTGCCTCGACCTTGAGGCATATCGACTGGATAAAGGCAAGTCTGCATGATGATCCCAATGCGCAAAGACAAACCTCCATTGCTTATTCGTTGCCTTGCTGATACCTATCCTTGACGAGACAAGAATTGCTGGTGGTACAATTCCATTTTCGACAAAAATCGAATTTGGAACTGTTACGTCTACCCCATTGTCATTTTTTTTAATATTTAGGGCTTGTGTCAGCCTTCCTGGGCCACTAGCAATTAGGAACGGATCATCGATAGCGCGAAATCTCCTCATTATTGATAACCCCTCTAATGGTTGAATAGCTCTGATAAGTACAGCTCCGGCAGATTCGTTAGCCGAGTGGGCTGTAATATTGAAACAAAAATGAGTACCATAGGAAAGATATACATAGGACCTTCCAACGTCTTCAAACATCATCGAATTTCTTACGCTCATGCCGTTAAACGCATGACTGGCTTCATCGTCTGTAGATCCATATGCCTCGGCCTCAACAATAATACCACTTACTATATGTGGCGAACTACCGCCAAGCAGGCGTAGTAATTTTTTTCCTATCAATTCCTTAGCTACGTCTTGAGTTGGCCGAGCATAAAAACTACGGTTCAAAATATTCAAATATACTCCTTCCTCCAATTTGGCTATTGAAATAAGAGGGAAAAATCCGTATCAAGGATTGTCAGTGTTGGTTTCGGTCTACCGTGATGGTAGACAAATATAGAGCACATTAAAAATACCCTATAGGTCAAAACCTCACAAGATTAAGATATTTTTTGTATCTCGAATCAATATCTTCTCTAGTAATGCTTAGAAGCCTCTTTACACCAAAATCTTCCACAGCAAAAGAGCCCATAACATTGCCATAAACGACGGCCTCTCGCATAATATCAGAATCTAAAATTCTGTTTGCAGCTATATGTCCTAAGAAGCCGCCCGCAAAAGAATCTCCAGCGCCGGTTGGATCTACTACTTCTTCTAAAGGATAGCCAGGTGTTGGAAATATGACATTATCTTTTAAAAAAAGCGACCCGTGTTCACCCTTCTTAATGATAACAAATTCCGTGCCGTAAGACAAAATTATTCTCGCACATTTGATAAGATTGGCTGATCCGCAAAGTAATCTTGCTTCTTCATCGTTAATGACCACCCCATTCACTCTGCTCATCATATCGATCACCTGCTCCCGTTTATTTCGAATCCAGTACTCCATTGTATCACACATTGTCATCTTGGGTGACAAAAAGTTAGAAAGCAGTCGGACATTTTGCGCGGGGTCATTATTGGCAAGGTAAAGGTGATTAGGATTAGGATAATCCGAAGGTAAGATAGGGTCAAAATTAGCTGCAACATTTAATTCGGTCTTGTTGCTCGTTCTGTGAGACAGATCATAGTCGAAGGAGGAATCATAATGAAATGTACTGCCTTTCCGGGTTACAAGTCCGCGCATGTCCAATTTCGTTTGAAGAATAGATCTATATTCTGAAGGAAAATCTGAACCTACGATCCCTATAAGAGATGTCTCAACAAAGTGACAAGCTGACAGGGATGCATAGGTCGCCGCTCCTCCTAAGATCCTTGTCTGAGTGTTAAACGGGGTTCTAGTAGTATCTAATGCAACACTTCCAAATACACTTAACACTGGATATCCGTACTCTTTAAAGAAAATTTTGGTATGGGCAGTTATATATATTCTTTAGTAAATTTGTCATCTATCCTATGAGATTAATAGTCGCGATAACAGGAAGTTCTGGAGTAATTTACGGTATAAAAATGTTAGAATATCTTAGGGCCCTGAAGGTCGAAACTCATCTGGTAATGAGCGAATGGGGTGAGAAAAACATCGAAATAGAGACTGAAAAAAGTGTCAGCTATGTGAGGGGATTGGCAAGTGTGTGCTACGATAGTAAGAATATGGCAGCCTCAATTTCAAGCGGGTCGTTTAAGACCGATGGCATGGGAATAGTTCCCTGCAGTATGAAGACATTGTCTAGTATTGCCAATGGTTATGACGACGGCCTAATTTCTAGAGCAGCAAGCGTTTGCATTAAGGAATCACGAAAACTGGTACTCGTTCCAAGAGAGACACCACTTTCGAAAATTCATATCGAAAATATGAGAACCCTGGTCGATGCTGGCGTCACGATCTTGCCTGCCGCACCTGGATTTTATCAAAGACCCAAGACAATTGATGATATGATAGCCCACATCGTGGGAAAAGTCTTGGATCAGTTCTCTATTGCCCATGATTTATACCAACGATGGTCGGGTGAATAATCTTCCTGGCCAGGAAGATTACGTCTCGCTTCTAGAGAGGGGGCTCTTGATAGAGCTCTGGTGTAGTCAGGCGACGTTTAACTGCTAACCTAGTCTGATTTAGTGATTATATCACAAATTAACTTCCTAGTCTATAGTTTCGAAATTGTAGCTTCATAACATAGATAACTGTAGCATGCCTTTCCTGAATTTCGTATTTCCATGCGTATATAAGCCTAAACTGAATTACTGCACTAAGCTATACCCAACCAAGAGGAAAAAATATCTAAAGACTGTTTTAAAATATATTCTATCCGTTCACAATCAATTATAAATGTGGCAATATGATGATCCACTAATAATTATGACATATTGTGAAGAAATAGTCGCAATTCATATTTGAATTCAGTCCATTTCTGATGGGTAGTCTTTCCCACGTTTTAAACCCTCATCTTCCCACAGATGCAATTTGTCAATTTTGGCTTGTCTCCTTTTTTCCTGAAGGAAATTATAAACAGTTTTGTGTGAGCTACCCTTTATAAGCTGAAGTATGGCATCTGAGGCCGGTTTGATATCTTCGAAAGTGCCTATTATTCCGACAGTATGTCCGTATATTGATATGCTTGTCCCAGTTAAGTCCTCGATTGTCTTACGTGATTTTCCACCCTGCCCTATAATCCTTCCCTTTAACCTTGCAATTTGATTATGTGAACGACCTACATATTCAGTTAGATCGACAATTTGAAGGATAACATCTTCTGCTAACAACCTATAAGATCGTTCTGGTGAGAATCCTCTCGAAATTGCAGAGACTATCTCTACAGCCTTAAAAGCTTGTTCTAAAGAGGCGGAATCACGAGGCGAAATTATCGCGTTACCGCCTTCACTATCGATCTGAATCAAAACATTGCATTTATGCTCTATTTCATCTTTTACCCTTCCATCTTTGCCAATTATAACACCAACTCGATCATCAGGTACTTTTACTACTTGGTGAAAGCTCACTTCTACGCTCTATCCTCCATATAATAAATAGAAATGAACAAGGTTCCAAGATCTCCATTTCGATACCCAAGACCGCATATATGTATATTAGCTTTTTAAAATTCTAACAAAGCAGTTAATAGGACAGGCGGAGATAGCTCTAGTCAAAATGCCTGAATTTGAATACCATTAAAAAGGGTATTCCTTGAATATTTCTGACCGTCATCTCCTTGGCCAACCTCATCTCAATAGCCAGCTTTATTATTCGATTGCCGACCAAGTTCAACATCGATGATGCCTGCAGAATACTCCTAGCTTCCGAGTGACCTATAAGCTCTTCTAGGAAATACTCACGGGATATAGATATAATATGATCTCCATTCCTGACCTCTTTACCTACCAATTCATAGTCACATATGTTTGAGATAACCGAGCTTTGATATTTTATTGTTCTGAGTGCAAACTTACTGTCCCAAGCATCACTTCGCTTGAACAAAATTAGAGGACTCCATTCGTTCTTACCTATTTATTTGAATGAATCTTATTTATGGTTGCTGATAGATACTCTTTATAAAAATATTTCGTAGAATCATGATTGAATTATTAGGTCAGGCACAATTAATATTATATGGTCAATTAGTTTACCAGTCATAATGGCAGTAAAATCTTACCTTTGTATTTTGAGATCAATTAATTAATTGGTAGAGTACTCTGAGAATGTACGCCATAGACAATGTCAAGAACGTACAAGTCAGGTGATTATCTGAAAATGGATCCTGGTCGAGATGTACTCCCAAAGTCTCCACTTATTAATAACAGGATTCTTGTTCTGTGTATAGATCGCGATGATGATATTGGTTCAAAGGGCGGAGTGGCAACTCCGATTATAGGAAAAGAACAATGCATAAAGGCTGGTATCAGTTTGGCTCTGGAGGACCCCGAAGATGCAGATGCCAATGCTATATTTGGAGCAATAAAAATACATCAGGATCTGCTTGCAAAGGGCTATGACGCTGAAGTGGCTCTGGTCGCCGGTAAAATGGACCGTGGAATTGCAGCAGATGAGAAAATAGGTTTTGAAATACAATCTATCCTGGACATTTATGCAGCAGATGGAGCGGTAATAGTATCAGATGGAGAAGACGACGAGACAATCATACCAGTAATTCATACGATATTACCTATAATTTCGGTGCAGCGCGTCATTATTCGACACAGCCGCAGCGTAGAATACTCTTACGCTATTCTTGGTAGGTATATTAAGATGCTCGTATATGATCCGCGATACTCAAAGTTCTTCCTAGGAGTACCAGGAGCCCTTCTCGTTGTAGCAGGAATCTCTACTATTTTTGGATTAACCAGAGAAGCAGTTGCTTTGGTTTTAAGCATCCTGGGTATTGCTTTCATTATCAGGGCCTTTGACCTAGATAAGGCATTAAGCTCCTTAGGAAGACCCACTCCTTCCGGATTTATTAGAATCTTTTCGGCTTTCGCAGGTGTACTTATTATTGTAGTTTCAATTGTAAATGGACTGTCTAATGTCCCTGTCGATCTCATCTCACAGCATCCTAGTATAACAAATATCATCACGAATAGAATAATCATCGGGAGTTTTATCCATGGAACGATTACCTTGCTCTGGATAGGATTAGCCACAATATTGGCCGGTTCCCTGCTAAGTAACTGGTTCAAGGGAAGTATTACCACAATGTCAGATATCCTCAGATTAGTCGTCTTAGCATTATTGTACATCCCCATTTTGCAGTTTACTTCAGTTTTGATAGAACGAACCAATCCATTTTCGTTAATTTCATCGCTTTTGATCGGACTTGCAATAACTCTAATAGCTGCCACTTTCTTGTTTCAATATTTTAGAAACAGAAAGGGTGGCGAGGCACTGAAACATTGATAGAAATACATATTGCAAGCAAATTCCGCTAAGGTTGTGGAAAATCAGCGTATTCTTACTATGAAAAGAGTTTAGAGGGACATGCCAGCCTTTACTAATAAAAAAGCCATAGCTGATGTCATATTCAAACGTAGTGGCCTTTATATTCTATATGAAAGACATTTGGAATCCGAAATTATCAAGTATCCACTTCCTAATCACATCGCTATTATCTTAGACGGTAACAGAAGATGGGCTAAAACAAATCTCACACAAGAATCTACTGGTCATTTCGCAGGCGCTGACAAGGCTGAGGAGTTATTAAACTGGATCCACGAGCTAAAAATTAGAATTACAACACTATATGTACTGTCTACCGAAAATCTCGATCGAGATGAAAACGAAGTTGACAATATTTATAGGCTTTTGCAAACAAAATTGGAGAAGCTATATGAAGATTCTAGAATTCATCGGTTGCAGATGAGAATAAAGGCCATTGGGAATCTCGCAATACTCCCTATTGGTCTGCAAGAAATACTTTGCAAACTGGAGAATGTGACCGCAGAATACAAATCTATGTTTTTGAATATTGCCATAGCATACGGCGGGCAAAAAGAGATAGTCGAGGCAATAAAGAAGATTGCACTTATGGCCAAATGCGGTAAGCTGGATATAGAAAAAATTGACGAGAAACTAATAGAATCATTTTTGTACACCTCACACTTGCCGCAACCGGAGCCTGATCTGATTTTGCGCACCTCTGGAGAAAAGAGGCTCAGCGGGTTCCTAATCTGGCAGAGTGCGTATAGCGA
>JBQCDO010000162.1:0-4192 GCA_051961195.1 Nitrososphaeraceae archaeon
TTCTTTTGATATCTTTTCAACTATAGATAATAGACCATCTATTTGTGGAGAAAACATGTCATCTGGTTTGTGTGTAGAAACACAGATGATAAAGACATCAAACTGACTAAAATCATATGCAATGGAATTATTACCATCATAATTATTATTATTAGTATTAACATTATTGCTACTACTACTTACACTAACACTAGCACTATTACCATTATTTCCAGTGCTACTATTATTATTATTATTATCTCCAATCCTTTTTATTCCAGCTATTTTCTGTGCACGATCCATTGCTTTTGTACTTATATCATAACCATATGTATCAAATCCTCCTCGATCCTTGATGTATTTTGCTACGGGTAAACCAAGTTGACCCAAGCCTATTACAAGAACCTTTAATCGACTCCCATTATCCTTGTAGTGCACTGTATTCGGTCTAAACCTACCTTGACGAATGGCTGATTTAGATTGCTTAGAAAACTTGTGATCTAACAACAAGTTTTAGTTATTCTATTCTTTTATATATGGTGAGAAAAAGATCTATAGTACTCTTTTACCTCAATTAGGCAACGAGCAAACTGTCTGATTAATTATCTACATAAAAGACATTATTTTTAGAACTAATTACGTCATGCAGTAATTCTACATTTGAAATCATAAATAATACACGGCACATATTAATGCGAAAGCAAAGTGTATTTAGTATTATTCTGCATGACATGATTTGTTAACTTGCATCATAGGATGGTTATGAATCTAGTTAGATTATTCAAGTTAATTAGGCGCTCAACTTAATAGATTTCAACCACAGCTAGCTCATCATTTGGTTAAGTTTTAACCAGTCCTCTTACTTCCATTTTCAAATAATTTTGTCTTAATTATATTCTCTGATTCTTTGAACCAATCAATTCACATAACAGATGTGTATTTTATCTATCAACTTTAGTATATTGTAGAAATCATATTGGTATTGAATTTGGGACCCTATCAATAAACGTTGTAAATAATAGGAACACCTATTAAGGCAATTTAGCTAATCATTGTCTTCACTCAATATACGATAATATAATTACCTTCTCATATTGTTAGCGCGGTCATAGTTTTGATATTGCGTTTATATCAAAATCAAGAATCTTTGTACACAATGCCTTAATATTTGGATCCTTAAGTATTTGCTTAATAAACTCATCCGCCACAACTATAACTTCTTTAAAACTATTATTGGATAAGAATTTTTCTAATGATATCTTAAAAGTCGGGTAGTCCTCAACTCTCGATGTTAAGACATGACTCTTGAGAGATAAGTTGTGGGCGGCTGGAAATATATCAGAAATTTCGACTGGGATAACTCCGAGGAACCGATTGTACGTACAGATCTGAGCATCTGGCAATTTTTTACTTATTTGAAGATATTGCAATGTTGTGTAAAAAGGATGAATATCTGATTCAGGATATAATACTAATTTTTGTTTAGTTTCGAATGGTTTGAAATCAGACACCATTCCTCTAAACCGCTCAGCTTCTGGTCTATATTGATCAAATGGTTCAAAAAGAAAAATAGCCTTCTTCTTAAATTTTGGGGTCCCATCTTTTATAATTTGTAAATCTTTGAATATATATAGTGCCTCCATTAGTTTTGGATGAGCTCTCGCTTTTTCCAGCACATATTCCCACAATCTACCATCAATAATTGCCTGTTTTACTGCAGAGACCTCGGCCCCGATAACGTGTAAATTATGCTTTCCAAGTTCCACTATTCTTTGCTCCTTATCGACCTGCAATAGTTCCTTTGTTTTAAACCTACTACAGACCGAGCATGAGCAAGGAAAATAAGAAAGATCTTGTAACCTGAATGTCCCATTTGCATGCATATAACGATCCTCCTTAGCGTATAGAATATACGAAGCGGAATCGAAAGTATCACATCCTAATGCAACAACTAGCGGTATAGTAATGGGATGCCCAGCACCAAAGAGATGAAATGGTTTAGTAGGGACTGAGCACTTTGCAGACACTATCATTTCTGATAATATTGAAAACTCGTACCTCTCCATTACCTCTACTGGACTCCCAATCGCCAAAAGCTCAAAGCCCATTTTATCTAAGCTTTCAGCAGAATATTTCACTAAATCACTATGTTCTCCGCCTTGAACAGGGCCTACCCAAACTGGGTCTATACTCCGATTAATTTCTTGACTGATTATATCGTTTTTGATTGAACTTCTAGTTCTTGCCAGTTCAAGGGTTTCTTTAGCATTCTTGAGCGTGTCCTCCACGTAACGCATGGCCTTCGTATGTCCTAACCCAAAACCAGTGGGCTTATCTAAGGGCACAGGAATATCACTTTCAATTTCTATTTCAAAAGATGCAATTGTCTCGGGCTCGACATTGATCTGACCATATTCAAGTACTTGGTACCCGCCTGAATCTGTCATCACAATACAATCGCTATTTATAATCTTGTGAATACCTTTCTTTCTGGCCTCATCCCCATAATGCTTCAACGCAAGATAGGCGTTTGTTATAACCGCATCGAAACCTAGCTTTCTTAGACTTCGTGGACTAATACTTTGCCTTACTGGATGTACTACTGGAATAAACGCAGGAGTCTCTAATATACCGTGAGGTGTAGCAAGTCTTCCAATTCGTCCCGCTAGGTCAGAATACCTGACCTCAAATGACAAATTTACTTTTTAGTCTCCCTTATGAACTCATCGTATATAGCTTTTACTCTGTCGGCAGCTAAACCTGAGCCCTCTTGGATTCCAGACTCTGTAACTTTGATTTTTTCCATTACTATTATAGCACCTACATCTTCCCTGATTTTTACTAGACCTGGGAATACCCTTGACAATCTATCAGATAAAGCCTTATAATCAAAAGGCTTTTCCATCAATTTTATTTCTTTAACATATGCCCCGTTAACTATCATTTTGAGTATCCCTTGGCCCTCTACATTATCAAGAACTAGATCAAGTCTTTCATCGATGCCAGTTAATGTTCCATTATAGATCTTCTTATCTGAAGTTTCAACAGACACTTTTTTACCCAAAAATTGAATTGTTTCCTCTCCAAACTTACGTAAAAATACTGCAGACATGATGCCATGATAAGTTCTATCTGTAATATATTTGAATTTCATTATGTGACATCTAGTACATAGAATTGGTTAATACCTCTAGGCGTCAGAATTTAATACAAAGAATATTGTAGAATAGGTTGCCAGAACTAGTGTTTTGCGACTTCCTTATTCATAAATGTAAAAACTTGTCTGAGTCTCCATTTTTACAGATTAGAGATATCCAATCTGTTATTCCGATTTTTCGATCGCATTTTTTTAAAAGTGTAGATATAATTATATCTGCTACTTTGAAAGGTGCTATATTACTTGTATCAATTTCTGCAGTCTTTGCTGTTCCGAAGACTTTCAGAGTATCGAAGAGACATATATCAAGAATCTCACTAATAACATTATCATTAACCTTCCTAATTGTATACCCTCTGTCCTCTAAAGTTCCTGATAAATAATAGGGAGATCGTCGCAATACTGCCGCTAGAGTTACTCCTTTAGGATCTACTACATATGGAGCAAGATGACCAATAATTATACATCTGTCCTGTGATTCTGATTCTTCCTCAATCAATGTTGTTAATTTTTTAAGATTAACCTCATCTGTTCTATCGCCATTGATATCCTTTAAGAAAACATTATGTTCAACTGCTATCTTGTTAATATCAATAATTCTAGATCCCTTTAACTTTTTAGTGAGAAATGTTGCAGCCGAATGCTTTCCGACTCCAGGTGTTCCTGTGATGACCACCTTAATAAGTTGACGGATTTTAAGTCCCCTTCCAAGCTATAGATATTATATCGTCACAATTATTTATTATTTGTAATCTCTTGTTTCCCGTATTGTATGACTCAACCATTTTTGGTAATTCCTAGAGCCCTATTTTATTATATCTACGAGTGTCATTCTTATTGTCATTTTCTTTTTCTATTAAATATACTATTATTTTCATCTAATTGGTCTACGATATATTATTGAAGTTTGAACGAGAGCCAATCCAGAATAGTACAATTAGATCATTGGGGCTGAGTTTTTCTTGGCTGTTTGTAGAGCATTACTGAGTAAAAATAACAATCTAATGATCTACTTCCAATGAAGACATCCTCGAGGACAAATTGCGAGTCCTGTAT
>JBQCDO010000163.1:0-5280 GCA_051961195.1 Nitrososphaeraceae archaeon
GATAACTGACACTGATGAGACTGATGACACTGATGACAGAGAGGGAACCACCGTATGGTTATCTGTCATTTCTCGTTTAGGTTTGGTAAGACTGACTCCTTTTAGGCTATAAAATGCAGGACCAGAATAGTATTCTAACTGTATGAGGCCATTTTTCTTAAGCTTTGAAATCTTGTTCCTAATTGTTCCGTGCTTCATTTTATACCTTTTACCATCCACCTCAAAGTCTAGAAAGTCTCGAAAGCAAAATGGTCTTCCCTCGATTAATACTATCCTTTGCATATGAACCTTCATTGCATAATCTAACTTTGGCTTACCCATTCCGTCATCGCCCAGAATACTAAACACTAATACATGTCACTGTCATCGTTAGTAGAGTCCCATTGTTCTCCTATCTGAATATCAGCTAACTTTCTATTGACAACATCAACCTTCGCAGAGAATGAAACCCATTTCGTAGAAGTGAGCGATAGGAGTTATGTAACTGGATACAGTTGTTGGAGCTAATCTTTTATCATGTCTTAGGTAAATAATGTAATCGCGTATTCTGCTTTCAAGGTCGCTTTCTGAAATTAGCACCATATCCTGATGGTTAGATAAACTACAAAATTGCATGAAGTAATTAAATTTTAGATTGTATTCCTTTTTTGTAAACTCGCTATTTATTGAATTGATAAAGTTGCTGTATGCTTCTGCTTCTGTTTGTTGTTGCTTCTGGTTTGGTATCATTTCTCCAGTGCTTATACCAACGTAGCCCAAGCTATTAAGTATAGTATAAGCTATTCAATTAGACTAATTGAGTAGTTTGCGAAGAAAATATCCTATAAGAAAACCTGCCGTTCCCCCCTGAATCAACAGTAACAACAAATATGCCTAAACTATCAATTATCATTACTATAATTAGTAGTACTCCACAATATCTTCTCCAGTTCATTGCAAAGGATTTGGGGTTGCTTTGTCTTATACAGCAATTGTTGCTCAATTTTGTATAGTCTGATATTAAAGAGTTGCTCATTATATGATGTGGTTAGGCATTATAATAATCATTGGTATATCGATGTAATATAAACAAGGATACTATAACCTGACCTCTGTCTATGCAATCCACAAACACAGATGAGTGAAGAATATTGGGATGACATGGAGAATCTAATATACTACAGGCTAATGCTTTTTGCACTATTGCATAGAGACCTTCACCAATTTCATTATATCGCCAAACGACGCATAATTTATAATGAAAGCATCGATTATGTTATTCTGATATTGCTTCATGTTGTTAAATGCTGAACCACCAACTACAACAGGCAGCTTGTTATTATACTTTGCATGGATTTGGTGAACGAGCCTCTCAGCTGATTTGATATTTTCTACAAGGGTTATAGAGACAAGCACAATATCTGGCTGCAAATCCCGTATATAGTCTATAATGTAATCGGATGGTATAGAAGTTGAAATATTGTAGACCTTAAAACCCTTGCTTAATAGAAGCGATTCTATCATGTTGCAGGCCAAACCATGCAGCTCGCCATCAGGAGTACAAATTACAGCCTTGTAGCGAGAAGATGGTTCCTTGGTCCTCGCAGTTATTCGTTCATTTATTATTTTCACAAGCCCAAGGGCTGTATTGGTGCTAGCATGTTCAGTTGCAACATCTAGTTGACCTTTCTGCCACAAGTCACCAATTCTATACATTACAGGTTTTAGGAGTTTATCATAAAAATCAGTCAGACCAAGCAGTCTGGAATATTTTTCATAGATGTCTACGAGACCTTTGACATTACAATCGTTTAGCAGTATAAATACTTCTTCTTGAATCCTAGAGATGAGTTCCTTTCTTTCTTCTTGATGAGAACTAAATGCTGATACAAAGGCTAGAATCTTTGTATCATCCCTGTATTCTTCTGGTATATCCTCAATCGTTACCTCTGATGCTTTACCTAGATATTTTATGGTAGATTGTCTTGATACATTCTTTTTAGGATCCCAAACGCTTTGAACTAGGTAAGCATAGTCAGTTCCTTTTACATTCTTATTTCTAATATACACCATAGCAAATCATGGATACTCTCTATTGGTATTCAGATTTACTCGTCACACATATATCAAATTAGTGGTACGATAGACTCCTGGTGCTAACATCTGGTCTAATCTTCCTTTAAAAAGAAACAAATAAAATTACTTTACTACTATTGTATTATCTTTTTAGTCTTCAGAAATACACCTATCTCGGTCATTCTTCCAGAGATAAAGCCAAGCAAAGCACCATATATAAGATGAAATACAAGCGAACCACCTATAACAACTGCATATAACCCTTTGAAATGACCGGCTATATTATAGATATATTGATCGGGTGCTGAAGATGCAAAGGAATCAAGTCGTGGTTGTATTACAAACGTTGCAAGTGGAACAAATAACACTGTCCATAATGCTAAACCTACAATCATCCCTTTAACAACACCTTCCCTTGAGTTGTAAGGTGCTATCTTTGACCAGAACAGCGAAATTTGTCCAAATATATTACCTGCAGCCATTCCAGTCATTATATGTAATGCAAAGCCAATGTATTGAGCTGATAGTGGATCGTTAATTCCTAACGACGCTCCAATTACAGCAAAAAATGTTCCAGCAGGAGTTCCAGATATAACATCTACTATAACTAGAAGGCCCGAAATAGCCCATGCGCTGATAAAACCTGCAATTGTACAATAGAGTACAAATTGTCTACGTGAATTTGCTGCTGCAATGTTTGTTTTTGCCAAACTTTTCATATCTTTTCCCTACGAACATACTATATAAACACGTGCCTATTTCCAGATATGGTGCCTAACTAACTTTACTGAAAAAATAAACTGGCTCAAATACCATTTACTCTTATTTTATGATATACGTTATGCGAAGCTACTACGACTGAAGCTGCTATGCCTGCACCAATGAAATTTCTAAGTGTCATCATTAGATTAGGGGAGGTGGCGATCAACGACTTACCTGAAACAGTGTATATATTATCAATGAGCCAAAAAATAAGAGTCATCCAACCAATCACACCTGCAGTAAATGCTCCAAGTCTTGCTCCATTAAAGCAAAAAAATAGGGAAAATGCTATAGAAAGATACCATAATCCGCTAAGAATTAGCCAATTAAAGTGGAAAACTTCGGGCCTAGCATCTAACATATAGTAAGTAGAGCCTATTGCAGCCAGTGCAAATAAGGAAACAATAAGAAGTTTATTATTCAAAGTATGTGATGTTCGCTGTCGTTGCCCTGCTGTTTTTCTTTTTACTTGCTGTTCTTCATCTTGTTCTTCTTTCTCAGCGGTCTTGATTGCTTCTTTAAATGTTTTTAACTTCAAAGGAATTAATTTTTTAATTGTTTCATCTCTTACGGTGGCCTCGTGTTTTAGGCTATCTATTAATGGTCTTGCTAACGAAGCCTTTACAGGGGTAATAAGGTCAACCCAGTATGAGGATAACCGTGGAGTAAGAAATGGAATGATGATTATTTTTATATCTTTGTTGAGCATCTTTGCATAACGCTTCATCATCTGAAGATATGTAAGAACTTCTGTGCCACCAATATCAAAATCTCTTCCCTCGGTTTCCTTTATATCGATTGATCTAACAAGATATTCAACGACATCGTCTACCGATATTGGTTGCGATTTTGTCAAGACCCATTTTGGACATACCATCATCGGCAATCTTTTAACAAGGTATTCTAACATCTGAAATGATCCTCCCCCCTGACCTAAGATTACTGCTGCACGGAAAATGGTAACTCTAGCAGTAGATGTCCTTAATATATCACCAACTTCTTTCCTACTGCGCATATGGTCTGATAATAACGACTCACTATGACCTTCTCCGTTTTCTTCGTGTATTAATCCTCCCAAGTATATGATCCTCTCAACACCACACTCTGTAGCAGCCTTCGCGAAATTTTGTGCAGCAAGCCTATCTCTTTGTGAAAATTTTTTCCATTCCTTAGAAGAACCTTCCATTGAATGGATAAAATAAAATGCGATGTTTACTCCATTCATGGCCTTGACCAGTTGGGAATAGTCACGTACGTTTGCCTCAACAATCTCTACGGCCCCATTATATTTTTCGTAGCGGCCTCTCAAAGATTCCTTGTTTCTAGTCAAACACAATATTTTGTAATTATTGTTAGTTGTATGAGGAGAGAAATAAACAGATAATAATTTGGATACGACCCGGCTACCAATAAAACCACTCGCGCCGGTTACTAATACCTTTACCATAGTTTTCTCCACAGGTCTATCTATATTAGTATTATACATATCCGCGTAATTTTGCATGATCTATCTATCTCCTATCAATCCAATTTTGTTACGTCAATGTGAACTGTGCTGTATGCAAAGTCATTTCCACTGGCAGATGATTGGAAAGGTTGAGAAGGACATCGTCCTGACTCAAATAAACCTCAATAAGGTCTCCTCGTCCTATCTTTACTTCAGATCTCACAAAAATTTTGTTTTTGTCGCTATCCCCCGACAATCTAAAATAAACTAGCGCTTCGTGTGACTCTTCCATATTTGTGAAATTTGAAGGAAGAACAATAAGATTATTACTTGCTTGCTGAATATTAATTGAATATGAATTATCAGACGTAAAAGCTGTTCCACAAATATAGCTCTCACCCAGCTCCAAATTCAATATGAATTTACTTTCCTGTTCTAATGCCATGACTAGATAGAATGGGATATCATATATAAATAATGCCAACACGCGTTACATAGTGCTAACCGGATTGCTTATAAAACTGCCAAATAAAAAAAGTTATTAGGGGTATTTAACCTAATGTTTATCTATAAAAGCTAAGCTATTTTAGCTTCATTGCCAACTCTGGATTGAGCTTTGTCTTCTCCTTTTGTTGTCTTGTCAAAAGTGCGGTCACTAACGCTAATGCTCCTCCAGTTATGCTTGCCAGTCCTATTATTGCAGTACCATTAAATGCACCCGCAATTGTCACACCCAGTGTACCTATAGCCAGCCCCCATGGAATTTTGTTGTTTATTTTATTCATATCATTCCAAGTAGATATGGGTTATATATAAACTGGGGATAATATGTCAGCATAGTGCTAACTCATGCATCTTGTTATATTATTTACTAAATTACAATAGCAAGCTGCTTCAGCTAAAATATGTATGGATATTGCTTATCTACATATTTAGCTAGTGCCTAACCACACTCAATAATGTGTAACTCTTTAATATAATGCAATACAAAAGTCGCTGATATGACAAAAGTTGAA
>JBQCDO010000164.1:0-16121 GCA_051961195.1 Nitrososphaeraceae archaeon
TCGCTATGCATTATTCTAAGCGCAAAGCGCTCGCCGTTTCTATCAAATGCAGCTATAGTAGCATCATCATAAGGATAGTTGATGATTATTGATACGAGTCCAAAATAATTATTAAGATCTTCTAGCGAAGGACTATTCGAACTCCCCGGATGCGAGTGAGCAGTACCAATATATGACAAATCGAATGGTAGGTCGTAAACAGGAAACCCTGAATAATATGGCCCATGCGAAGAAAAGGGCGGAACTACTAATCCGTCTATCATTATCTCTGCCTTCTTGCTCCTGCCTCTTAAAATTAGTATTCCTTCGTAAGGATGCCACATTTTTGCATAAGTGATGATGCCATCAGCACTCTTTCTGGTCAAAACTACTTCCTTACGTGGCCTTTCTACGTTGTCATCTTTTCTACGGAAAAAGAGCAATGGTCTGATAGGAGGGGATATCACAAATATTTTAGTATTGCTCATGCTGGTGTTTGTTGCTTGTAAAACTAGCCTCAGGAATTGACTAACTATCACGCATCATAATGAATAATAACTAGTTGCTATAGGTATCTGTATAATAATTGCACGTAAAAAAAAGTCTTTCCTCGCGAGATGAAATATTGGTTCGAAGGGGCACTGTTTCAAATGATATGGATGGTGCTCCGTTATTTATTAATGAGAAATGCGAAAGATATAGAGTCAATGATACCGCAGTTTCGCTATGGAATATGTGTAACGGCATAACTTTTGATGAACTGAAGGAAGAGGTCCTGCGTATTTCGAATGATAATGAAGAAAATGTTAGTTTGGCACTCGGAGAGATGGTTGAACAATTAAAACAGGTATCGGTATTGGACACAAAGCAAGTTAAACGCGATTCCCGTATTCTTCGCTAGTTCGACCAAATAAAAACTCGCTTATTCCTTAGAGTCGTCTGCGGTTATCTTTTTTAGTGTCTGCTGTGATCAAATAGAATTAATGGTCATTGCTAGTTCTGTTTATTTAGTCTTATCCGAGTTGGGCCTCGCCGCCTTTGGCGAAGACGACGAGCCAATATCCTCTATCAAATTTAATGATCCGGTAAATGCTTTTAGGCTAATTCGAAGATCCGAAGCACCTGAAGAGCTTTTAGTTTTTATTAATCGACTGGATGGGTTTGGAACACTACTTGTAAATGACATAGCCATACAGTCGATTCTAGAGAGACGTGGTATACGCAGTGACGTGATGTCAAATGAGCTTTTATCGAGATATCAAGCCAATAGACCAGAAATGCTAGTGAAGGCGAACTTGGCCGATAGCATATATGATGCGATAACTAGGCTGAGAGAATTTGCCATTTTGCTGTCATCTGATACGGTAAAGCAGACTTCCGAGCGCCTAGATCTACATTTGATTCAGTCTATCAATGCACTGGACGAGTTTGATAAACTTGTCAATGTCGTCGGCTCAAGACTACGCGAGTGGTATGGATTACATTTTCCTGAATTGGACAACTTAGTTCAAAGTCTTAATGCGTACGCTATAATTGTTCGTGAAGCCGGTCAGCGGGAGAATATAACCCATCAAATTTTGGAAAGTGCTGGAATGCAAGAGAAAAAGATCGATATTATATTGGATGCAAAAAAACGGAGTAAGGGTGGAGACATAGTCGAAAATAACCTCCAGATTATTAAGAAGCTCGCCGATGAGGTTATTAGCCAATCTCGTTTACGTGATATTCTCGCGGAACATGTGGAAGCCTTAATGACAGATTTAGCCCCAAATACAAAGGAATTATTGACTGCAACTGTAGGCGCAAGGATGATCGCTAAAGCCGGAAGCTTTACCAAGTTTGCGCACTTACCTGCCAGCACCGTCCAAATTTTGGGAGCAGAGAAGGCGCTGTTCAGATCACTCAAGACCGGAGCGAGACCGCCGAAGCACGGCCTTTTGTTTCAACATCCCCTTATCCATTCTGCACCCAGATGGCAGCGTGGAAAGATTGCCAGAACTGTGGCTTCAAAAGTGTCAATTGTGGCAAGAATTGATCTTTATCGTCATGGTGAAAGGGACTATTCGATCCTCGAAAAAATGAATTCAAGAATAGCAGAAATTCAAGAGAAATATAAGAATCCACCGGTAAATGAAAATAATTTTGGAAAGTATCAGGAGATGGGTCATAGACCGTTTCGAGATCGTCGAACAGGTGGCCCCGGCAGCAGAATGGGAAGAAAGGATACTAGATCAAAAAGGAGAGACCGGCGGCCGCACGGGAGAAAGAGGAAAAAATTCTAGACATGATTCATTAATATACCTAGAGGCATGATCGGTTTATAGTTGATTTAAGATCTGATTTGTATAATGCAGAGATTTGTTTATGAGTATTTGGATTAGAGTAGAAGGCCAAAAACAGCTGGCTACGCCAAACCTTGTTGCCGGTGAGAGCATATATGGGGAGAAGTTGGTGAAGCAAAGCCACCAAGAATATCGTGTGTGGGATCCTTTTAGAAGTAAGCTGGCCGCAGGCCTAAAGAATGGCCTAAGTGCAAATACAATTCGTCCCGGAACAACGATTCTCTACTTGGGTGCATCGACAGGGACGACAGTCAGTCATGTCTCAGATATAATTGGAAATACCGGGTTAGTTTTTGCTGTGGAATTGGCGAGTAGGGTTGGTAGGGAACTCTTAGAAAACGTTGCAAGGAAGAGAAAGAATGTGGTTCCGATATTGGAAGATGCAAGAAGACCAAATTCATACTTTTCAATTTTTGGAAGGGTAGATGTTCTATACTGTGATATAGCACAGCAAGATCAGACTGAGATAGCTATTCAAAATAGTAAAAGCTTTCTCAAAGTTGGTGGTTCAATTTTTTTAATAGTGAAGACCAGAAGTATAGACGTTATAGCGAATCCTAAGTTAGTAATACGTGACCAAGTAAAGAAACTAGAAGAAAACGGGTTTTCTGTAGAACAAGTGATTAATCTCGAGCCTTTTGACAAGGATCATGCCATCATAAGGGCAACTTACGATCATGTGCAAAACTGATCTAGTTGATCCAGTGAAATCCCCGCAGACTCCTTTAGAATCAATTTAACTGGTCTCCAGGATTTTCTTACGAAAGCCGGTGCTTCACCAAATCTCAATACCCAGTCTTTTATGAAATTAATTGTAAGTTTATCTGAGGGATAGCCGCTACCAATGTTGCTATGAGTCTTTCTTATTTCATAAATTTCACTATCTCTTATAACCTTGGCAATAATCGATGCTGCAGAAACAACTGCATTTAGAGCATCCGCATGATGAAAGGAATATAGTTGATATACTCGACCACTGGTGATGTGCGTCTCTAACAACGATGTGTACCTTAATGGTTTTACGTCGCAGCAATCCACATACACATTGTCTGGTTTAATGTCGCTGATAACTGCTGCCATAGCCTCAGCCTCAAGTTTATTGAGTCCCTTTAGACGCACACTTTCGTCAATTTCGTTGGTACTTAACACGCACAGGCAGATATAGTCTGCTATTCCGACGATTTTGCTAAACAGCCGCCGGCGCGATGTTCTGGTCAGAGTCTTAGAATCCCTGAGATTCAAACTTCTGACTAAGCGTAGCTTTGATTCCTTTACACCGATTCCAGCTACAACTAAGGGGCCAATAACCGAGCCACGACCGGCTTCGTCAACGCCAGCAATGAGTTTGTCCCGCTTATTTATGTTCATATGGATGAATGATAAATTGAGGTAACTGGTGAAACATATATTTTACGTATTTATATCACAATAGTGGTGTGATAGTTAGTGCATACCCTTGTTCCATGTGCAATCATCCAATTTCGTCTGACTACTGACACGATTATCAAAATACACCATGAGATCGAATGGTAATTCAAGAGAATAATCAAGAATTTGTACAAATACAAGAAGAACAAACAAAGCTGTTAGTTCCCGTGTCATCGCTAACGGATGCGGTTCCATCAAAAAGCCCGGCTTTTTTTAACAAGATGGCAAAGCTAAACCGAGATATTTCGATATTAGCATATAGGGCTTTTGCTATGGAGGTTAAAGAATCCAGAGACCGATCAAATATGATAGGTAATAACGGGATTATGGAACTCTCAAATAATGAAGCAATCACGTTTGCGGACGCCCTAAGCGGGACCGGTGCAAGGGCACTTAGAGTTGCAGTCGAGGCACCGGAAATTGCAGAAATACACATAAACGACATTAATCGACTGGCAGTAGATAAGGCAAAGTTGTCTGCAGAGATCAATGGCGTTGAATATAAATGCTTTTTCAATTATAATGATGTTCACAAATTCTTAGCTGAACACAAAACGAAAGATGAAAGAAGGTTTGTGATTGCGGATTTAGATCCGTTCGGTAGTCCTACCCCCTATATCGACTCTTTATTACGATCAGTAAGGAACGGCGGTTTAATCTCAGTGACAGCTACAGATACTGCTGTGTTGTGTGGAGTATATCCAAAAGTATGCATCCGCAAGTACCTTGGAAGACCTATTAACAATGCTTTTTCGAATGAGACTGGAATACGGTTGCTTATATCTTTAATTTCGTTGATGGCTGCACGATTTGAATTTGTTATAACGCCAATTTATGTTCACGCGAATTTTCATTATCTTCGGGTTTACCTTACGATTGAGAGAAGCAGTAGCAAGGCAAATAAAATGCATGAAAACTTAGGATTTATTCAGTATTGTTTCAGATGTGGGAATAGAAAAAATGTACCATTGGAACCTACCGCTTCTCAATTCGGCGTGGCAAAGGAGAAATGTGGCCTTTGTGGGGATGGCTTTTATGCAGTTGGAGGGCCCTTGTGGTGCTCCAAGCTATTTGACAAGCAATATGTGAAAAAAATGAACCATCTGAGATCAATTGCAGCAAACGTTGTTACTAGCGATACTCCAGACATAAAGATTGACTACAACAATCAATTATTACATGATGAAAAATTTTTAGGAGTATCTCAGGAGCGACGAAAGAACCGTAGCATCGATCCTATACAGAAAAGTTTTGAAGTTGTGATCACAGAACTAGACTCTATTCCTTACTATTTTCGATCAGACGAGATTTCATCCTATTTGAAAAGAAACCCTTTGCCGCTCAACTTAATACTAGAGAAGCTTGCCTCGAACGGATTCAATGCATCTAGAACAAGCCTAAACCCTGGAGCTTTCAAATCGGATGCACCACTATCCGAGATAATTAGTATTCTAAAATAAAAGGTTTCAAGTTGGCGTTTTGAAATTAACTTTAATTTTATTCTCACATAAGAAGTACGAGAGTTATGTCTTCTCCTACCTGCTGTTGTACTGCCTATACCTTACCTCACGCTAAATTTATTATTTTAAAAGCCGTGAGATTCGACCATCATAAGGGATTTGTTTTTTCCTTTAAAAATAGTAGTACCGCTCGGCCATTCGTCTCGCTGTAACAACCCCTAAACCTAAACCCCGCGTTGCGAATCATGCCCCCTACAAAATTGGAAAGGATCTGTTGGGGCTTTACTATTAAGAGCATTCCATAAGGACTGGTTTGAATGTCAGCATGGTAACCTTCAATGAGGATTTTTCCTAACAGTTCTATTGGTCTCATAGCGTATTGAATCAATGTGAGTTAGTCGCTACTGATCTTTTCATTGTTGTAAAAAACCGCTTACTCTATCTGGATGGGCAATTAAGTCTAAATTAGTTTTCTTACCCATAAATTGGTATTAATCATCAGGCGTAAAATGCTTATATCACATTATGAGGGAAAATACCTCGTTGTGACAATTTTATTTTAATAGGTCGCGGCTTGGAACAAAGGGTGTTTAAATTCCAGTGACATGACTACAATATATTCCCCTATTCTAACTGTGGGCTAGTTCAATGTCCAATCGAAATTCTAGGAGATTGGATTACATTTAACTTTAGTCTTCACGTGATGATATTAATCACTGAAAATTTTATTGTGAAATAACGACGTACTGTGGATACAATTTAATATGGTTAACTGTGTTATGGGATAATCCTGTGTAACGAATCCTGGACGGCAGATTTGATTACGGGATAGGAATAAATCCTACCGCCTGATACAAAGCCATGAATCGAAGAAGTCTTGTCCAAACTTCAAGTAATTAACGTAAGCAAACAATTCCTAGATGTGAAAAATGGACATCATGTATCAGCAATCGAAAATATAAGCCTCTCGATTGAAGAAGGCCAATTCGTTTGCTTTGTAGGTCCATCGGGTTGCGGGAAATCCACACTGTTGAACATATTAGCAGGGTTGGACAGGCCGACTAATGGACAGGTTGTACTGAACGGGCAAGTTGTTACAGAAACCGGTCCAGACCGAGTTATGGTATTTCAAGAAAACGCATTATTCCCTTGGCTCAAAGTTATTGATAACGTGGAGTTTGGGCTAAAAATGGCCGGAGTGGAGAAGAAAAGGAGATTGGAGATATCAATGCGGTATCTTGATCTAATGCAACTATCCAAATTTTCCAATCTATATACATATCAGCTATCTGGAGGTATGAAACAGAGAGTAGCGATTGCCAGAGCTCTAGTCACAGATCCTGAGGTCTTATTGATGGACGAACCCTTCGCGGCATTGGATTCACAAACAAGAGACCTTCTGTTAGTAGAATTACAGTTAATATGGGCAAAGACCAGAAAAACCATTGTATTTGTAACTCATAATATATTAGAATCCGTTTGCCTCGGTGACAAAGTAATTGTGTTTACCAGTAGGCCAGGTAAAATAAAGGCGGAGATCGCCGTTGACTATAGAAGGCCTAGATTGTCCGAAGACACCGAATTGCAGAGATATCAGAGAAGAATTCTCGAGGAGCTTAAATATGAGATAATCACCTCGCGGAAATCGGAAGACGAGACATCTTGACTTCGATTCGCATGGGTCAAGATGGATCTCGATATCATATAGACTCATTATTCGTAGAGCTAAATTTAGAGATTCTAAAGTGATCGAATGTTCCTTTATTATTTCTTCAGTTGTTCGAGAAGTCGTATGCCCGCGTTAAAATTGTTGGGTGATGTCAATAGAACTTCATCTGCTAGGCGACCGGCCTCCTTTATGAAATCGATTGGAGTGTCTTCGTAGCCAGCCCAATTCAAGCCTATGGTTTTTGCCGATGGTTCGTTCTTCTCACAAGGTATCATAATACATGCTATCACCTTTATTTTGTTCCGATGTGAAACGTTGACAATGCTTCTTAGCGTTTCTAATGAATCAATTGATTGCGTGATGAAAGAATTTGGTTTCGCATCTATTTTTCTCTGAATGAGAGAGGATCTGTCTATGTAATTTGGAATTGCCAAATCTAACTCAATGTGCTTATTATATCCCATGTTACGTAGCGCAAGCAAAGTTTCGCTGGGCCTGGCCACCGAGTATTTTGCGTTATTGCTAGAATCATCTCCCGCTACGAGCTGAATGCCCTTTATTCCCACTATCAAAGCGTCAGCTACAAATTGGCATATGGATAAGAAGCTTCGATCTCGGATCCTTAGAGTACAGGTCACCGGAAGTGAGTCTAGCTTTCTATTCATGCTTAATTGACCTGCTGTTACAATACCAGAGACTCTAGGTATCCCCAATACGGAATCTGTGAGATGTATACCATCGACCAATCCGTTCAAAAGTTCGGCCCTCTTTAGGAAGCGATCCATCCTTTCTATAAGCAATGGTAGATTAAACAATCCATTCATCTTAATTTTTGGTGGATTTAATTCATATTTTAACTTCATAACTTAAGCTTATGGATTCATGATCTCTAGGCCGTATTATTAAATGCGACGCATTATCTAATTTTGACAGCATATTAGTGTGGTCCCTTAAACTAATGCCAAAACTGGGGGGAATAGATAATGGTGATGACATTACCCTGCCAATAAACACTCCATTTGCCTATCAGTAATCTTGGCCTAGTCTGTTTAATTCTTGGAAAAATATCTTATTTTAGAAAGAATTTCTCAAAATGAATTGCATATCCGGTATGAGGACGCAAGACATTTGTATTATGCTGCTTATAAATAGCCGCTACATTTCTTACTTTGTTGTCCACTCCAAACGAATTAATGCAGAGGTTAGGGGATATTCTAATACGTGATGCTATGCATGTGGAACCCAAAACAGTCAACATGACATATGCGTCGGTGTTGGTAATAATTCATTATCATAGTGCTACTCCGCATATTATTCTTACCAAGCGGAGCACTAGCGTTCGATTACATGGTGGCGAAATTTGTTTTCCCGGGGGGAGATATGACCCTGTTGAAGATAAAAATTTACTTGACACCGCAATTAGAGAAACGAATGAGGAATTAGGGCTAGTGTTAAATACAGCAGATATAATTGGGAGACTCCGACCGGTAAAAACCTTAACCTCTAATTTCATAATATATCCATTTGTAACAATTAAACTGGCCGTTGCCAGGCCTAAGTCCTTATCAGCTGAGGTAGAAAAGGTAATAGATGTCCCACTCTATAGTGTACTGGATAGTATCACCCCGGATCTCCGCTTCTCTAATCTTTCTTCAAAGAGCCCTTTATACAAATTTAAATTTAAAGACGACATTGTATGGGGGGCAACATCTCGGATACTAAAACAGCTGCACGACTGTCTGTACAAAAAATCATGCAAAATAGACTTGTGAAAAGAAACTGGATACCTTATTATTTTAATGCCAGCCGACTGATATGATAACTCTAATTCGGATTCTAATCATTATCGATCAGAGATGGTTGACGAGTTCTCAGGATTGATTATAATGTAAAAATTTAAAGGATAGGAGATCGTAAGTTCACAAATGTTATGCAGATCATGCGGTAATGAGATGAATGCATTCGAATATTGTACGTCTTGCAATGAAGCAATACTATGGAAATGTAGTAGGTGTGAGAGGGAGAACGATAAGTCAATCCATTCTCGTTGCAAAACAGTTGCAGCAAATATTTCCAGTGTAGCTTTAGTTCTCCAAACCGCCATGACGGCAGCCTGTATATCTGGAGTGGCCGGGATGACAAATTTGTCTTAATACATATCAATAATATAAAGCAGATTCCATTATTTAGAATTAATTTGTCGTCGTTGTTCTAGATGAGCTTTGGCTGTAAGCGCTTGCAGATTTTTGTTTAAATTTCCTTGAGAGTTGCATCTAAAAGACGTTGACAGACTAAGCCGCTTTCAAAAGGCGGTACGCTTATGTAGCGTAAGCCGAGTGATGAGACTAATGCCGTTTGAGAGTCTTGAAGAATTCATATTAGCTCTTGAAAAAGCACACGAGCTTAGGCGAATACAAACAAAGGTTAGTACTGAATTAGAGATTGCGGAGATAATGCGCAGGTTGATGTATGACCGCGGGCATCATCAACCAGCTGTTCTCTTTGAGAATATTGAAGGATATTCAATACCAGTCTTGGGAAACGCCTTTGGATCGATGAGGAGGCTCCAGATTGCACTAGAAACTGAGGATTTTTCTGAGATAGGGAATCGCATTGTGGATCTTACAAAAATGAAGATGCCGGAAGGAGTACTAAATAAAATCAAGATGCTACCGAAATTATCAGAGATAGCAGATTATGGTCCCAGAACTGTGGAATCTGGTCCTGTTACCGACATTATCAGGAACGAAAAAGAATCATCATTAAACTCTTTGCCAATTCTAAGATCGTTCTCCGGAGACGCCGGGAAATTTATAACTTTTGGTTTGACGGTATCTAAACATCCAGAAAGTGAAGTACGAAATTTAGGTGTGTATAGGATTCAGATCCTTGACCAGAAAAAAGGGTTGATGCATTGGCAGATTCATAAACGTGGTGCTCAGCATTTAGAGATTTTTAAGGAACAGAAAAAGAAGATTGAAGTTGCGATCGTTATCGGGGCAGATCCAGCAACAATTTTTGCTGCGGTCGCGCCAGTTCCGGAGGGAATGGATAAATTCCTATTTGCGGGCATTACAAGAAAAAAAGGTACAAAACTAGTAAAATGTCGGACAGTAAACCTGGAAGTGCCTGCAAATGCAGATATTGTTCTGGAAGGATTTGTCGACCCCGATGAAACAAGAATGGAGGGGCCTTTTGGTGATCATACAGGCTATTATACACCTCCAGAGCCGTATCCGGTTTTTAATCTTACAGGGATTATGCAAAAGAGAAATCCCGTCTATTTGACAACAGTTGTCGGCAAGCCCATCCTGGAAGATGCATATATAGGCAAGGTAATTGAACGCTCGTTTTTGCCACTAATAAAGATGTTTCAGCCAGAAGTTATTGACTTTTCAATGCCACCTGCCGGATGGTTTCAAGGGCTTGGAATAGTGTCAATTAAAAAGCGATACCCTGGTCAGGCAAAGAAGGTCATGATGGGACTCTGGGGACTAGGACAACTGGCCCTGACCAAAATGTTTGTCGTAGTCGACTATGATATAGATGTGCAGAATATAGATGACGTTTTATGGGCATTGACGACTCGAGCGGATCCACGAAGGGATACAGTGATAATCGACTTTACACCGACGGATAGCCTGGATCCAGCCTCACCACTTTTGAATCTTGGATCAAAGCTAGGGATTGATGCGACTACCAAATGGAAAGAGGAAGGGTATAACAGAGAGGTGCAACAATTGGCAAGGGTCGATCATAAGACAAAGGAATACGTCAACAGTAGATGGAAAGAATATGGATTTGAATAAAACAGAGTATAATCCTCAACATTCAAATATTATGGGACTAAATATGACAGTTTTGATTATTAGAAAGATGTAACATTATAGTTGTAAAGTGGATCGTATCGAAAGGTAAGTTCGCTACAAACTCTGTGGTTTGGCTTTCATACATATATTAATCTGTAGGATTTTCCCTAGGTTAAATAACATAATTGCTGTAAAATCAAGATTAAACGCGCTCAAATTTTTAGAGTTCAAGTGGGTGGACTAGACTAGGGCGTCAAAATTTGGTTCCGAGACTCGGGGCTGACATGGCTTTGCACGAATGATCTTTGTAGTGGCAATAAATTGAACCTTTGTGACCGGTCTCTTTCTAATTAAGCCTCTATAGTTTGAGAAGTAGTATGGATTGAAAAAGCCTTTTATATCGTCTACTTGGTGATCTCCAATATGTCAAGTGAGGTAAAGGGAAAAGTTCCAAAAATCGTTGCATTAGAAGTTATCGAAAAGAACGGTGTTAATGTCGAAAGATTAAAGGAGCTGATTACGAAAGGAGTTGGCGCTGAATTTACCACATACTATTACTACACAATACTGAGGATGCATTGTACTGGTTTAGAAGGCGAAGGTATAAAAGAGATCGTCGAAGACGCTCGTATCGAGGATAGGAATCACTTCGAAGCAATGGTGCCTAGACTATATGAATTGGGAGGTGGCCTTCCAAAAGATATTAGAAAATTTGCAGATCAGGCAGGCTGTCCAGACGCATATTTGCCAGATAATTGGGAAGATATAAATTCAATTCTCAAGGTTCTGCTAGAGGCGGAGCAGTGTGCTATCAGATCGTGGGGCGAAGTCTGCGACATGACTGCAGGAAAAGATCCAAGGACATATGATATTGCACAGAGGATTATGCAAGAGGAGGTTGAACATGAAGCATGGTTTATTGAGCTTCTGTCCAAGAGACCATCTGGCCACTATAGAAGGAAATTTGTAGGTCAATCTCCGCACACTGGCACTCAAGGAAGCCTGATCCATTTATAAACAAGGCCAAGCCTTAACGGATCCGGAATTCAAAAGACTATTTATCTTTTATTTTGTCATGATCGACTATTCTTCCGCTCAGTGAAGCGATTTATTACCGGGAATCGCTTTGATTTGGTCATTAATCGATTCTATTAGTTAAGGAATTGGATATTGCAATCCAGCCTTAGACGTGATTGTTATTTGTAGAAATTTGTTCAAATCGGGGAAACAAAAGTTAGGTAATTCTTTATATGAGGATATTTGTATTACGGGTGAGTTAAAAATTGACTAAATGTATTGCCTTTCACTCCTATAAAGGTGGTACTGGCAAGACGACAATAGGGGCTAATTTTGCAGCATCCCTTACTAAGGAAGGCTATAAGGTTTCTTTAATTGATCTTGACGTTTATGCTCCTAGCCTTCAATCCTATTTTGACGTGGAACCAGAGAAATCGATTAATGATTATCTCTATTCAAACGCGGAAGTAGAGGATGTTATGGTCGATATGACATCTCTTGTGAATAATTCATTCTCAAATGTGACAGGTTCGCATAAACCCGGGTTAGAGCCAAAAGATCCTTCAAATTCAAAAACAGATAAGGGCAGCCCTTATTCTGTACCTGATACCACTTCTAGTAGCGGAGTCGGATCGCAAAGATCAAACTCTGATTCATTCGAGAGGTCTAAGAAATCCGGAAAGCTATGGGTTGGGTTTTGTAGTACCAGAAAGGAAGATATTTTTAAACTGGAAGGAGGTGTAAATGAGAACATGAGGCGCCAATTCCTCAAGCGGTTTATCTTACTGCGGGAGCAGTTGATCTCCAGTTATGATTCTGATTACATAATCATAGATACTAGTCCCGGAATTAGATACTGGTCGATAAATGCCCTGGCTGTTGCTGATATATTATTCTTGACACTGAAAATGGGAGATCTCGATATTGAAGGTACTAAAAAAATAGTAGACGAGATTTACACTTCATTTACAAAATTCGGTACTAGGTCTTTTCTTCTCCTTAACAGGGTTTCCGGTTATTGTGTACCACATACCTTACCACAGTATAGCGGTGGCTCTGAACCACATGCCACCGGGCAATTTTCAGATTCAGACGTTTTTTCGACTTTTGAATTCTTGCCGAAAGGCACTAGAGACAAAAGTATTCCCACTCGTAATGTAAAAACTGAGTCCGGTTCCGGAGGTCATTTAGGTTTCAATGCAAACATTTCGAGTCAGATGCCAGCGAGTCATACCGACCTATCTAAAATGCTTTCTGAGGAATTAAGAATGAATGTAATTTCCTCAGTCCCATGTTATTGTGATATCCAATTCGTCAGAAAGGAATTCCTGACGGCGTTACAATTTCCCGAGCACCCATTTGCAATCAAGATACAGGAGCTTATTAATAACATGGAACGTTTAGCCCAGAGATAAGTAAGTACCTTGCTCCCCCCGCAATTACATTCAATCGCTCTTTTGTAGCTTGTCATTACTTAAATTGAATTTTTGGCTATGGTTACTATATTTTGGTATTGTTATTGAGGATTAGCAAGCTCTAGATTTATCCTTCTTATTAGATCGCTCATTTGGATTGGCTTTTTGAGGAAGCATGTTTCATCAGGCGATGAAAAAACTTCTCTCAAGGCATGATAGTTAATCTCATAAGCTGTAATAAAGCATACCTTTGGTCTAGGATCTATCTTATGTAGATGTTCAAACAATTCAAATCCGTCAATTTGTGGCATCCTTATGTCTATAATTAAGAGGTCGTAGTGTTCAGCCTTGAAATTTGAAATCGCGGTACTGGGATCTGTGTATTGGTCTACATCGAAACCCGCATCCTCTAAAGAAACCTTGAACGATGCGACTACATCCGGTTCGTCATCAACGACAAGAATTCTCCTTCTGATTCTGGCCAAAATAAATTAGCTCCCACCAACATAATATTCGTTTTTGTCAATCGATTCGATTGGGCACCCATATCTATAAGAACCGTAAAATATATGCCCCAGATTAAACAACTTTGTTCTATATCCAAGATTGCATGAGGTGTATTTACTTCGAATCTTATACATCTGCCTTCATTATCTCTATGTGAATTTTAAGAATACACATATTTATGATTTATAGTAATTCAATAGTAAACAATAAAAGGCTATATATAACGAGCTCAGACAGTCGATACAGATTGCAATTGGAAGACCAAATATTCTGCTAATTACTCATATCGACTTGTATATTTTTGTCTTTTCGAGGTTACAAAAATCAGGTGGGCATAACTTTCCGACAGACTTATCTTGAAGACTATCTGATGAATAATTAAATTTTTATACTGCAGTCTTGCGTAGATCTTAACCTTAGCCCATGAAACATGAGAGACGAATAGGGGAAGCTATAATGATATTGTCAGGCATAGCGATTTCTATCGGCGCGAACGCAGTTGGCGTAATACCTGTAGTGTATGGCGGGTTAGCAATAATAGGTCTAGGAGTGATATCCGTATTCTGGAGATAAATTATAGAGCTCTGAAATACGTGAGGTTGTCTTCTTGTAGGTGGCATCATATTAAGATGTAAAGGTGCGCTACTATATCCTTTGTTTTTATTTAAAACATTATTTCAAAGTGTTGCCCTACAAGATTACAAAGTTCAGTTTGAGATTGTGATGCAAGAGTTTGCAATTCTCCCTGCCTATCAGATAGCTCGGATTCGAGTAATCCGAGCTTCTTCTTTTTTTCGCTTATAGACATCTTATCCACTTCAATATCATCCTTAATCATAGTTATCTTCTGCAACATGGGAGAACCATCTCTCTGCTCTTTAAGAATGTGTTTTCTGGCATGTATAGCCTCGAGTCTGGAATTAAAACCCGGCAAAACCTCAAGGATCTGCTTTAGATAATAGCTCACTTTCTCAGAGTCCTTAAGATCTATCTTTCCTTTTGCGATCGAAGAGTAGAGCTCGTGAAGAATTGATAGGTACTGGAAGAATTCATTGGTTTGGTCATCATTATTCTGTCCTTCTGGCGTTTGGTATACGGGGGAATGTGTTCGTCCATTGCTAGCACGCTCGTGCAACAACAGATCACCATGATAAAAAATTTTCCACGGCTCATTGGCCATAGTTTGAAGTTTTATAAATAAGTCTTTTTTTACTGGCAGACCATAAGAGTACTTAGTTATGGCTCTGTTGACGTGTCCGAATAAATCTATTGTTTGTCGGCGAATTTCCTGCTCCTCATTTTCTAGCTTTCTAGACTCATTCTCAATTGCTAGTATCTCTTTATATTCTTCGGTAGATTCGAGATGACGAAGTTCATTCACGTGAACATCAGTTTTCTCCCGCAAAACCTTGATTTCTGAGCTAATATTGTCAGCAGCATTGCGAGCATTCTTGATCAAATTAACCTGCTCAGATAGAGAAGTCAACAAGGCTTCTGTGTTTGTGAGTGATCCCTTAAACTTTTGATACTCGGTTATCTTTGATTTGCATTTTCTGGACAAATTAGTAAAGGTGCTAGATTCACTCTGTAGTTTGGAGGCATATTTTTTTACAAATGCATTGAGAACTCTGCTATGAGAACCACTCAGAGCACCAAATCTATTGACTATTGAATCCAATCTGGCATCAAACTTCATGACATCATCCAGCGTAGATATTGAGATGATTTCAGATGTTGATTCTTTTCTCAATGAAGAGACTATAGTTCTTCTGGAATTCTCAACAATTGATTCGAAGCGTGGCTCTTCAACTTTAATATTTTCCTTTTCAAGATCGTCTGCTATTTTTTCGGTATTTTTTAATAATTTTTCAACAGACAATTTTATTGGCATTAGCCCCTCTACCAAGTCCTTGACTTTGATTTCCCCCTGCGAACGTAAAAGAGCCACTGCATCTGGAATTGTAATCTCCCTGCTATTCTCGTTTATATTGGCTTGTGCGGTGAGAGAACTCTCCGAACTACCCGCATCACCAGTAACATTCATATCATCAGCATTTTTGAGTTTGTTACCATTAACTTCAGTGCTATAGGTTGGGATATCGATTTTAACCTTGCCTTTCTTCCTTAAAAAGTCAAAAAGCGGAACCAAGACAACTCTTCCTTATGGGTACAGCAACAAAACTGTTTCTAAATCTCGTACAGAAGGAACTTAACCGGCAAGGATATCTTGTCGTTCTAAAAAGTTTATATCTCTAGAGGGTGACAAAATAGGACCCAGTTGCGCGGAATTCACTGTGGTGAGTAGTCTCCTGTTAGTACAGTCTATTTAAACCAGGCTGTATTGTTAGTTCTAATTTGTCAGATATATATATATTTGGCGGGTCATGCTCATTTTTTAGGTTATTAACTACGGCTCAGATATTGAAGGCAGAACTTCATTGTCATAATATATATTCGAATTATAGAAACAATTCGGACAGGATCCCTTTTGATTG
>JBQCDO010000165.1:0-40903 GCA_051961195.1 Nitrososphaeraceae archaeon
TAACCCCCGAGAAACATCAAAAGGCATAGGGAGATTATGCTAGATCGAGAAAGGATTTTGACAAGCCGAAAATTTCCGACCTCTGTGGATCAGGTAGCGGTTCGTGTTCCTGTCATGTAAGGATGTACAGTACAGTGAAATGGATATTGTTGTCCAGAATATAGTTTGGAGGTATCGACTTTGTCTGAATCACCTGCATTGAATATACTTGTATCAAATAGCTTGCCAGAGATTGGATCATCTGGTCCTTTACCATTTGTAACAGTATGAGGTACAGAATCTTTATTTACGACTTGAACAACGCTACCCGTTTTGACACTAATTGGATTGGGATTAAAGGCTGGGTTTCCTTGTATTGAAGCACCTTGGGCTATGTTAAGGGTCGCACCAATTGGTCCGCTAATCTTAGTACTGGAAACTCCACCGGTTGCAGCACCACTAGCTGGAGGTGTTCCTTCAGAAGATACTGGCTTTGTTTGTCCAGCAGTTGAAGGAGAGTTGGGTGGTTCGACAAATAACTTTGCACGCATGTTATAATGCAGCAAACCACAATATTCCCGGCACTGTATAAGATATTGCCCAGGAACATCAAATAAATTCCACATAGTATTTACTCTACCTGGAACTGCATCCATCAATACGGTAAAATCTGGTATGTTGAAACTGTGAATTACATCTTTGGATACAATTTCAAATCTATAAGGGACGCCTTGTTTTACATGTAATTCTCCAATCTCCTTTGTCCCATCAGCATGTTCAAAAGTCCAGAACCACTGTTGGCCTGTAACTTTGATTATTTGTGCGTTAGGCGGTACAGCTTCTAGTTGGTGTTCGACATTCCAGGCGTCAGCACCGACCCAAGTTAACAGCGCAATAACAGTACCCACATATACCCATTCATAAAGCGCGTGACTCAATTAATGGTGAGCACCCTCTATAGATGTAGGAGGCTTGTTTTTCTTATTAGATTCTCTGAACCTCCATGCTACATATATAATGCTCCCTTGCACTAACGCTCCGACAACAAAAGCTGCTACCATCCCTCGATAAAATAGCCCCCATATCTCTACTCTTCTATCTAGGTAGCTTGTTGATGATTGTTGTGCAGATGCATGACCAAGCGTTATGCTAAGCAGCAAGGCAATCAACGGAAATATTATTAGTATTATGAGCCACACATGAGTATTTGATTTCGATATCATTATCTAATCATTCCTGTCTTGCCTCATAAAAGTCGGTAAATGATATTTAAGGCTTTCCTGGAACTTGACTAAAGATGGATGTTGTATAGTATGTTCGAGTAGAAAAGAGACATTATTATAAAACGATCGAAGCCGATTATTAGTCCACCAACTTCATTTTTCTGCCTCACAGATATTACTAGCAAAACCTGTCACTATAGCTTCTGATATCCTATCACGCAGCATGTATCACGTTGGACCGCAGTTGTCTTCTCTCCCAAGTCATAAGATAAATAATTCCAACGACTAAGCTAGCTTCCAATGTTTTATCTAAGATTCCACCAAGGTCTATATCTTCTGGGGACTTGTTTGGAGACAACGGAGGGGGTAATACAATTGAATAAAGATACAGTCCTAATAGAACGCCTGTGCCTATTAGGCCAAAGAGATTCAGGATCACGGTCTTCTTGTAGTATGTTAATGCTAAATGTAAACTGCTGATACTTGTCTGTCGACTCGTTACGGTCAGCAGTGTGTAGAGCATGCCATATGCGAACTGACAGGCACCTGCAACAAGTAAGAAAATGCTGTACTCGATTCTCAAAGAGCCGTGTTCTGCATAAACTGCCAGGTGTACAAAACCTGCTGCCATGGCGAGAAGCATAATGGCATACTTTAGTACAAATTTATTATCAGTCTTTGACAAGACAGCTGCTTTCCTTTTTTGATTGCGGTAGCTTAAACCCAAAACAATTCCGAAAACAGCGATTATGCCTACTATTCCTACAAAGACAGCAGCTACAAAGATATCTCCAAACGTATTCGTAACCGATATATTGAAAACGCCTCTTTCGCAGTCACAATCTTGATTATTACTTAAAATTTCTCTTGGAGGACTAATGCTTCCGATCTTAGGAGCAAGCTTGCTTTGGCTGTCAAATATACTCAAGACTATTTGATAGTTTCCAACCTCCTTGAACGTATGATATAGATCAAAGTCCCCAAATGTCCTCATCGTCCAGGGATAAGCTGCAATCCTTTCACCAGTCCTCTCTGAATAAAGCTCGACCATAGTTAGAATCCGACGAGTAACGTCATTCCCATTATAATCCTGTATGCTAAAACTTAGTCTGGCAGGTTGATCAGTAGGCGTGTATTCCGGATCTATAGCCTGATAAACGTAGTAGTTCCCAATGCCTAAACCACCACCGTTATAGTGTGGAAGGTGCGAAAAATGGGCAAAGGCAGTAGGAATCAATGACGCTGCGACAATAATATTCAGCGCTATTACTGATAATGATAGACTTGAAAATAATACTTCGCCAAAAGAAGTTGTAATTTTGGCCACTATGAATATATGATCTTTTAACCTAATATAATTCGTAATTGAGGAGAATCAATGACCAAACCTTCTGGTCTTTTCAGATCTAATAATATGATCAGAGCGAGAGTGCCATCCAGGAAACTTCACACGATATAATCCATTAAATACCAAAAGTAATCTAGTCGTTCAAATATCGATCAATGTTCATCACATTTACCCCAAATAGCGAATACAAGTTACCTTCATTTTTTAGAATTGTGAGGGAAGCATTCCTGATATGCCATCGATATAAAGCCTCAGGCTCTAAATGAAGTAATGCAGATATAGCTGCCTTAATCGGATCTAAGTGGGTAACCATCAAAATATTTTCGTTTGCATATTTTTCCCTGATCTCGTCTAGCAGACTCGTCACTCGTTCCTTCACGGAGGAAAAAGTTTCGACACCATAGTTGGTTAGGGTCGGATCCTCCTCTGAATAAAATTTTAAGAAGAGATTTCCGTGCTTTCTAATTATTTCTTCATAGTTCATTCCTACCAAATTTCCTAGATCGATCTCATAAAGGCGTTCATCAACATCATATGACATACCTAGGATCTTGGAAACAATTTCTGCAGTTTCTCTAGTTCGAATGACCGGGCTAGCGTATATCTTTTTGATTGGGATGTCTTGGATTAACCGAGCTGCTTCGCTAGCCTGCTGTTTACCGCATGAAGTCAGATGGGACTCTAGATGTCTCCCTACCAAAATTCTATTAACATTATTTTCAGCTTCTCCATGTCGCATAAGTATAGCCAAAGCCAAGTGTATACTCTGTTAAGTTGTACGTTTGACTATTAATATCCTATGCGCGAAACCATGATTCCTAATTAAGCTTTCATTAGTCCATTTCATCACATACAAACAGCGTCAATTGTTGCAATCTAAACTAACGTATTGGAAAATGAACAACGGCAAACATTTAGATCTAGAATGGTGACTCGTATGCCGATATCAGTTCATAAGGCTTGGTAATAGAGTATGGAAAGAGACAAATCAATGATAAAACTACTATAGTATAAACAATTCTTCCTAACCCATAGTTGTTGTTATACAGCAAAAATACGAATCTCGGCTGCGTTGGATTACTGATTCTTTCGCTCTAGATAGCCTATTTTGGCGCTGCCATCCCATTATCTTATGTTTTCCCATTGGTTGAGAATACTCCACTTTCATCAAACAAAATGATGTTTGATTTTCTAGGTTTACTAATCCGACGTACGCCGAACAAAAAGGTCTGAGTTAATTTTATTCACTGTCACATGGTGATCTAATGTGTTTCAAGTTTAGAAGATCATCCACAGGAGATTACAGTCTTCGGATCTTGAATATGTACTGTGCCGGTGAAACTGTGATAGTTGTAAATTTGCATGCATTAAAAGCCGCCAAACGGATTTGGGTTAGATTGGCTCTCACCTTCACCCTTTTCACTATGCGCTTTTCTCTGGTGTCTTTTTAATCTCTCCTTTTCCTCAAATTTCATATCACAATATTTACATTTGAGAAGACCGTCCATCTCTTTATTGTCTCGCTTAAACAGAATCATCTAGTGTATATGAGTAATCCCTGGAACATTAAAGTTACGCACAATTTGTTGCCTGACAAGTAGCACATGTGCCTAATAATAACTGTCAATTGGAAATGGTTAGTAAATCATTCCATTACGATCATTGTCAAAGTTGATTTAACGCCATTAAGTTTTCTTAATTTCCAAGTAATAGTTTCCTTAACCCTTTCCATAGTGTTTGACTCCACCTGTGCAACGATATCATACACACCGTAGACCTGATAAACTTCCTTTACGCCTTCAATTTTTTTTAGCTCGTTCACGATCGAGTCCTCACTTCCTAACTCAGCATTCATTAGTACGAACGCTTGTGGCATAAACCTAATGATATAAAATACTCCCGTGTATAAAAACATGCGGAGAATTATTATCTCTCTATACGATAAATTACTCAACGCAAAATGGTCCTAGTTAACAGCTGTTGACGTACAAAAACTGTTCGTTTGTCCATGTGTAGTGGAAAACCATCAGCACCTCACTGCCCGAAGAGATTATTTGTCACTTCATTTTCCTAGCCAAGTAAAAATAGTCAGTTTTAGTAAGTATGGTTCCTGCATTTGTGTATTTAAACTCGGTGCTGATTTGTTTAACATGATAGATAATATATATGAAGAAGACTTTTTAGCAACAATCTTTATACTTTAATGATTTTTCCTTCCGGACAAGCGATCCGTAAGTTAGCGATTCAAGGTACTTACTCCAAATGGTATCTTGTTGTTGTTACATTTGTAGCTAAATTTGTTTTGAGCGGAGTTTAATTTTGTGGGGTCCCCCTCACGGTAATTGAACATCAACAGGAAGATTGTCTACTAGGAATTCTAGCTAGTCATGTGATTGTCGAAAGATAATACGTCTCACGCCAAATATTGGAAGTTTGGTTGAACTAACGACTTCAATAGGTTCAATAGGTTTAATCTAGGCATCTATTGTTTACGTAAACAGCTAAAGAAAAGACTTGGCAGTTGGGTATTGCCATATATTTACCACTTTTGGTAAAGCCTTGGATCAATAAGCTAAATAGTACCGCAGTACACTAAAAAAGTATGGTTAAATTTGACGGCATAAAGGGCCAAGAACTCCTGGATGTTGAAGAAAAAGGTGGCGAACTAACCCTGATCTTTAAGGATAACAGATACCTCTTTGTTAAGGTAGTCAACGGGAAATTGGCTTGTGACTCGGTTCCGGAATAAGTATAGATATCCATCGTCTTGATACTGAAACCCCAAATGTTTATACAGAAACTTTCTAGTGTCCACCTTCTACACATGAGCGACTTTTGTTGATGTCTCGTTTATTTTGATCACAATTCAACTGATCAATAAAAAGCCGACTATGAAGTCTGTTCTAGGGAGAATTGTAATTTATCAGATCTTGCCTGTAATTTGCATGGCTTGGAAAAGAGGTGCTTTCCCCAAGACACGCTTATATCTGCTACGAGACTATGCTTTCCTGGTTTTAGATCATTAACGTCTAGTTCGATCACCCTATCGATGTCAAATAGGAGGGCCTTTGCTTCATCTACAGTTGAGGGATAAAAAGAATTATCATCTTTAACTACCATTACCCAAATCCTATGATGAATCTTGGGGCTTCTGGTCCAGAATAAAATTGCCTTTCTTACAAACTTTAAGGACGTAATCACCTTTCTGTTAGATCTGAGGTCTACGTTTGTAGTAAGTCTGAACAAGTTGTCATGTTTATTGTATGCCTTTTCCCAATTATGTTGTTCAAACACCTCCCTTATTTGACCCTCGATTCTAAATGATAGGTTCAGGATTAGTGATTCATTTGTTCTTATCCTGTCGTCGGATTTACTCAGTACTATATTCATTATCGAACTGGCCTGATCAAACGGTGCCATTAATATGAGAATCAACAGGTATGATTTATATCCTCAATAAGTAGTTGTCTGTGTAATGCTTGCGGAGATTATGCAGCTGAAGGAAAATGAATTAGAGCTCAAAATTGAAGAAGAAGATATTTCCGTTATGTATATTATTCAGTACGAACTCTTAAAAGAAACAGCTGTTGAATTTGCAGGGGTAATGCTGAAGCACCCACTTATTAAGGACTATATGATGCGTGTCCTGACAAAGGGGAAAGATCCTGTCCGCGCCCTTAATGAAGCAACCACTCTTGCTTCAGAATATGTTCAGTCCTTAGGGAAGACATTCGCTGACGTTATGAATAAGAGTGATTAAAAGAGGCGATCATGTTTAGGTGAAGTTTTGTCCTAAGTGCGAGACGAGAATGAAATCTAGGAGTGATGAAGGTATTGTTTTTTGTCCTAAGTGTGGTATGAAGTTTGATATTAGATCTGACTTGGGAGGCGATGCGTTTCCTACGTCTAGCAGAAAGGGAGGTCCCATGTACGCCGAGCAGGAAACAAGTTCCTTAAAGGTGATTGAAACAGATAAGGGCCCGAGTGTCTTGCCAACTACAACTATGGACTGTACGAAGTGTGGAAATAACACTGCTTACTGGTGGATGCTTCAGACAAGATCAGCAGACGAGGCAACTACTCAGTTTTATAGATGTACTAAATGTAATCATACTTGGAGAAATTATTCTTAAGGATACTCTAAGAGAATACAGATCTACTAAAATCAACTACTAACTAGGAGCCGTCAGGAAAGAGGCTTTAGCTTTGTATTGTGTTTTCATCAACTATAACATGCTGAAAATATGATATTATTTCGGGCATATTATGTGACAAAATCAAGATTGGTCTGAAAGATATGCTATACCAGGCTGTGTCTTGGGAAGGATAAATAAAAATTGCAAATGGCGATGCTTCCGGAAGATTGTTTTGTATATCAAGATTAATAGATTCTAGGCTTGCGGAATTAGATACGTACCAATACATTAAAATCGGTTATTGATTGCCAATGTATTGACGTTCTTTGGTATTTAGGGCTAAGACAAAATCCACAGAAGAGTGGAAAGCTGTTACCTCGGCAATCTCCACCTTGGTGGATGAAGCCACGTTTGAAGCTAACGTTGAGGGCATCTCCTTTAGGGGGATGGATCCGTCACATGTAGCTCTTATCGATATTCATTGGCCAAATTCGACTTTCGAAAGTTTTGAGTGTGACTCGGCCATAAAATTTGGAGTGCGGATCGACGAGCTCTTAAAAATAATTAGGAGAGGGGATAAAAAAGACTCGGTTGAGATTAGTCTAGGTGATGACAGTACCTTATTAATAAAAATGTACAATGGCTACCTCCGGGAGTATAAAATGAGACTAATAGAGAGCTCTGCTAGCGCAACCCCCCTCCCGAAATTAAGCTTTAATACAAAAGCAGTGTTAGTAGCCGGATCATTCGACAGGATACTCTCAGACATTAATATTGTTTCAGAATATTTATCGGTTAAATCGGAATCCTCGGCTGTCCATTTTTCAGGTAAGGGAGATTCCGGAGAGGCAGAGATAGTTCTTGATCCAAAGAGCGAAGGATTAGAAGAACTTGTAGTAAAGGAACAGAGCATAGCAACCTATAGCATAGATTATCTCTCCAAGATTACAAAGGCAATAAGTACCGTCGGCGGGTCAATTGCCGCAGAATTTTCAAGTAAGATGCCTATCCGGCTAGAGTTTAGAGTTCTAAATATTGGAAGGATTCATTTCTACCTTGCCCCAAGAGTGCAAGATTAGCCTAGATTTCTGAAAACTATACCATATTGACCCTACGCGAGGTCCGCGAGGCCTGCATAAAGTCCATGCTAGTGACGGATAAGGCATATAAACCCGCTACATCATTACTCGGAAAGGCGTGAAGCGTTAAAATTCGAAATGCTTTCATTATCAGATATTTCTAAAAGATCCGCTCTTGACTAGATTCCCTGACTTTTTTCTTAGATCAAACGTGGATAACATTACCGATGCCGATATTGTTCTATTAAGCGTAGCGGATGAATCAAAATCTTCTTCTAAACGTCGAGGAGCGAGTATGGGTCCGCATTCTATACGAGTTGCATCAAATGAGTCGGAATTTTTTTCAAGAGATGGAAAACTAATCCCAATAATGCCAATGCGCGGCAGCTTTACTGATAAGAAGATCTATGATTTTGGCTATCTGAATAGGAACGAACTTTATACCGCCATTTATGACATAGTCACTCAAGACAAGATCCCTGTGCTAATTGGCGGAGATCATTCTATTACTACTGTTGCGCTGAGGGCTGTAGGAGATGCATTAGGAAAGGTCGGCCTTATTTACTTTGACGCACATCCCGATTTTGTGTCATCGAGATTAGATTATTACGGCTCGGTCTTAAGCGACTCTGCCAAACATTTAGACTTTGAGAACAGCATTCTTATCGGAACAAGGGCTGCTGAGGACCAGGAACTAGAAAATATAAGAAAAGCTGGGCTAGAAATAATTACACCCCTGGATATAGCAGAAGCCGGGATCTCAAAAATAGCCAAGAGGATATCTTCTGTCTCGGCAAAAAAGAAATATATCTCGATCGACTTGGACTGTCTAGATCCCGCATTTGCACCTGGTGTCTCTGTTCCGAGCGCAGGCGGTTTGTCTGCCATTGAACTCATTTATCTTTTAAAACACGCAGCTTCATCAGGTATAGTGGGAATGGATATAACCGAGCTTTGCCCCGAGTTTGACATTAATCATATAACTTCTAATTTAGCTGCGAGATTAATTTCTGAATCTATTGCATCGATAAGGTCTAAATCATTGTTTTAGGAGAGTAGTCTGCACCACCCATGATATAATATAGTCTCACAAAACATGAACAGAATACACGGAAAATCGTGGTAGCTGCGATAGATGAATGGTAACATGTTTTATTTGAAGTCCTAACAGAGATCCGACTACACTCTTGATTGAATTGACAAATATTATTCACCTTAATCCTAATCTCATGTTGAGATCGTATTCAAATGGCTAGAAATATGGAGTATTATGAGATACATAGATACGAGAATGGCATCTTTCAGTATGTAGTCACAAGAACGAACAAGTATTCCGAACGTAAAGTGAGAGAAGATGTAAATAAAATGAATCAAATGCTAGCTGATGCAGGAAAATCAACGGGTGCGTGGTACGAATTCGTCACCGGAGTTGTTCCCGATGAGACAAAGCGTCCGTCTAATAAATAATAGGCTGTCCCTAGTTTCAATTCTGTAATAACTTCTATCAGACAAAGATACATCTATAACATGGCCCGTCAAAGATAGCACTGGCCTAGTTTATGCAGTACGGATAAAAGCTAAGATGCTCACTAACTTTCGTTGGAAGGATTGATGTCCATTCAAAATCTTAACTCGCTTCTCTCGCACAACGTTAAGGGACAGACAGAAAACTTGTTGATAGTAGATACTCGACCATTCAGCGATTATCTCAAGGGACATATCCCAAGCGCTATTAACTTAGATTTAATGCAATTTCATTGGTTAGATACATCTATCACTGGAATAAAACAATTCAATCGACAATCTAGATTCTTGCTCTCAAACCTTGGTATACAAAACAAAGAAAAGGTCATCTTCTATGATGACACGTCTGGACCTACGGCGGCACGAGGATTATGGCTTTTGCTTTATTTTTCGTATAAGGAGGTCGCAATATTAGATGGCGGGTTTAGCAAATGGAAAGAAAAAGGATTCAAAATAGAAAAGGTAACTAATCAATACCAGTACTCTAGATTTCAAGGAAAAGTTAATTCGGATGTTCTAGCGACTTCGAAGGAGATTAATTTAGTTATAGGGTCCAAAAAAAATTCAAAGGCCTACATTATTGACTCTAGATCAGAAAAAGAGTTCGACGGCACGGTTGTGCGGGGAGGAAGGAGAGGTCATATTCCAAAGGCGCATCATATAGATTGGAGTATGAATCTGGCTAATGGGTATTTCAAGAACTATAACGAATTAGCTAGACTGTATTCGGACTTCCCAAAAGACAAACAAATAATAGCTTATTGCCAGGGAGGATATAGAGCTGCAAACACATTTCTAGCGTTAAAGTTATTGGGATATAAAAAAGTAAAAGTATATCTCGGATCTTGGGGGGAGTGGAGTAGCCTCCAGAATTTACCCCCAGAGAGATGAATCTGGATAGAATTGGTCAGCCCGCAGTGTCTAGTGATCTATTGCGCCCAAGTAAACATATAAAATATTAACTTCAGCAATTTTGGTTATAAATTCAATCTAGCTAAGCCACATATTAAATCAGATTTAGAAGAAAATCATGCAGAAGTGCACTAGTCCTGCGATGGATAATCCGACCCCGAAAGTTTGAACACCCGCATATTCTCGTATATTCTAAACATAATGGGAGTTGATATGCGATCATATACCAACTCTGACCATATTTGGTACTGTAAAAAGTAAAGTATATGAATCTCGCCTGCAAGCTAGATATCTTGGTTCCTATATGGAAGCATTCTTCTTCGACTTGTGTAATAGGATATTATCATTAGATCCTGCAATCAGATTCATGGGAATAGCAGATGAACACGGCACGTTATTGGCAACCGCCGAGCGCAAGGGGCTTGTTCCTTTGTTGAATACTGAGGAAACTATACAATATGCCATAACTGCCGCGACTAGACAATATACTCGCGTCAGATGGCAGGGAATTTTGGGCAAGATTGATTACACTTCTTCTCATTATGATAAACTATTGCGTGTAACCATTCCGCTGACAGATAGATCTAGCAGATTATCACTTGTTCTAATTTTTACATTCGACGTCAACACTAGTAACTTTCACAAAATAATAATGGATAGAGTAATCCCAATCGTCCGTAGAAATACGCCGCGTCTGCTACGAGAAAAATCCAAGGCTCAGAGCAGCTTAAGCACGTAGCGTCGACGTTCATACAGATTCAAAGGAAAGTTCTATTCTTAATCTAACGTATATACGTCGATAAGAATAAGACATTTTCTGCTACAGTTCTTTGAAATAGATTGAATGGTTTTTCTGAAGATGTATTTGGATGAACCCTTCAAAATGACTCCTAGCAATATTGAATGAATAGGTAGTTCGAATCTTATAGAATCAAAAGATTACTTGAGAGTTTCAATAAAAGCATCTATTGTCCAAAAGTTTATAGATATGTAATTATTAGGTTTGTTTATGACGCAGCAAACCCCTCCTAATTCTGGGGGCAAGGTTTCAAGGCGTGATTTTCTGAAGCTTCTTGCGGCTGCCGGTACTGTAATGACTTTTATACCCTTTGTTGACTGGGGAAAATTCTTACCAAATCCGGCTGGAAAAGTTTCTGCAAAGGCAAAAGTGGAACTACCTGACGGTTCTCAGGCCAACGTTAAATCTTTTCCAACAAATCATTCAGAAGTTGTGATCTATCCGAAAACAAAAGATCCGACCTTAAACAAAGAGGCATTCAGAACATGGCAGTTTATAAGACTACCCGTAGAATTAGGTGGCAATCAAAACACTGCATCCGCTTTTAGGGCATACAGTGCAGTGTGTCTTCACCTATGGTGTTTATGGAAATATTGGCCGGACCCTGGTAGAAAAAGGGGAGAGTGTCCTTGTCATGGAAGTATGTACGATCCACTGACTGGGAAGGCATTTGCAGGACCAGCATCACTGCAATCCCCTCCTTCTAATGTTCTTGCAAGATTAGATCTCGAAGTAGACACCGATGGGAATATATGGATAAAGCCTCCTAATTGGAGTCCAGAGGGTAATGGAGTAGTGGGATTTGGTCGCTTCCTTAAAGAGTGAAAATAGTCTAGTTCGATTCTTTAGATGGGTTTACGCCGGCGTAGATCGTACTATATTCATGGGAATGAAGTTTACTTTCCCATCTAGATTTGTGAGTCCTTTAGGTTTCTTGGGTATGCTTACTTTTGTGATATTCATTATTTTGGGAATTACTGGAGCTTTCCTAATGCTGTGGTACGAACCAATTTTGGATCGAGCATGGGATAGCGTCAAAAATATAAATGATACAATTCCTTATGGATTTCACATTCGAAATATCCATTACCATGCATCAAATGCAATGGTTATGGTAGCACTTTTGCATATGTACTATCAATACTTTAGCGGAAGGTACAAGATTCGCAATGAAATCCTCTGGGTGACAGGGATCATTATAGGCGTTCTTACAATATTAGAAGCATTCACAGGCTACGATATCATTTTCAGTGAGCGCGCAGAATTGGCAATTTCTATTGCAGCCTCGTTAACAAACTCAATTCCTGTTATGGGGCCTCAGATGAGAGAGGCATTTTTTGGTGGTGGCTTTCACGATTTTGTACTCCGGTTCTACTCATTCCATGTATTTTTCTTGCCCATATTCTTGCTAGGATTGATGGTTGTACACTTTCCTCGGTTCATGGTATTTGATGTCCCAATGGTAATGGCGATTAGTGGTGCTATAATGATAACTGGGGGAGTATTCCCAGTAGATCTAGGTACAAAGTTTGATCCTAATGTGCCGCCTGGGATCACAGTTCCAGAATGGTATTTAACCGGCCTTTATGCTTTCCTGAGAACCATGTATGACAAGTTCGTGACTGGTGTAGCATGGCCCGGACTATTCATATTCGCCCTTTTAGTCGTGCCGTTTGTTGACAGATACAAGAAGTTCTCTTGGAAAGATAGACCACTTATTACGGCTCTCGGTATTACCAGTCTAGCTCAAATCATCGTTACAACATATTGGGGATTCTACATAGACCCAGATATCAAGAAAGCTCTTCTGGAGAGACTTGTAATTGACCCGATATTCTTCTATCTAGTTATGCTTTTGCTAATCCCCCTTTCATTTGGGTTTAGCTATATGATGATAAAATTGGCAAAAAACGCAGAAGCCAATGCGAAACTTAAACCAAAGAAGGCCAGTACCAAAACTTCAATAAATCTACCCTTGAGATGGATTTATATTCTATTCATTGCACTCTTAGCATTCCAGATTTATCTCAACATTGCAGCATACTATGCTGTTATGAGCGGAATGAAGAATTTCTCGCTATTTATAGTAGGCGTCATGATGCTTGTGTTTGCAGGTATGTTCCATTTATACAGGCACGGCAGATCGATAGCTAAAGCACCTCCAATCATGCCGAAACCTGCGATACCTCCAAAACCAATACCTTTTTCAAAAGCTGCTCCGTCTATTTCTACTACAGAACCGGCCGCCAAACAATTAGCACCTCCGCCAGCGGTGCAAAAATCACCTAGCGCTCAACAGCCCCAATCATCCTCTACTACCCATTCAGATAGGGCTGCACAAACAGACATGTCTAATCTTGGTAAAAATGCACAACAGATGTATTCTACATCCTCTCGAGATATTCACAATGGTTCTTCTAACAAGCCGGATGATAACGATAAAGATAAAATCTAATATGTAAAACTACTGCTCCTAAACTTTATATGTGAACAAATCTTTGCACTATACACAGAAGAAGTTCAATGGAAAATCATGCCGCTGGTATCAGTATTATCGCTTTTATAGTGGCCGTTGGAGTAAGTATTGGTTATTATCAGTTCGTTTACCTTCCGCAAGCTAATGCCAAGCCAATTTTGCCAGCCGAGGTTTTGAACCCACCTCAGACGACAAAAATTTCAATTTCACCAGGTTCCTCTCAACCATCGCAAACTAAAAACTTTGTTCCTAAGGAAGGAGATGCAACCTTAGGAGCTACCAATAAAGTTGTTTGGACTAACCATGACACTGTTCCACACTCAGTAACCTCTGACAACGGCTACAAGGATTTGATAAATGGGCAGTTCAATTCCATCTCATCAATAGGACTTGTGTTACCGCAAAAAACATATCAGTTCACGTTTACTACCGACGGAACTTATCCCTACCATTGTGAACCTCACCCGTGGATGACCGGCAAGATTGTAATAGCCAAAGGTAAATTCTAGCACAAAATTGGAGTGTGGTTCTGAATTAATTTCTACAACTTAAGTCATGATCTTAATATATGCAATACTTGATGCGATTTCCTTATGTTCCTGAATTAATGATGCACGAAATTTGATACTAGATGGCAGGCCTTTAGGAATATGACTTGTCCTCGCCACGAATTCGATCATATTTGTGTCTCCAATATCACTCTTGAGTATAGAAAGTCTCGAATAAGGACTATTTACACGTTTTTTGTTTATTAGCTCTATGCCTACGATATCACTTGAATTTTCAATTAATGAGCTGATAATTACAGAGTCAAACCTGCCAGCATAATTGAGCAAAATGGTTCCGTGAATTTCCTCGCCAATTGTAATTTCTGGCTTAATGAGTGTGATTCTTATATCATCAGACATCCACGCGATGATCGATTTACAGTATCGGCTATAAAAGCTGTTATGGCAGTCTGTAGATGAACTAGAGCAAAAGTCGCGTGGGTCCAATATGAACTATCAATAAGTGAACTCGGTAAGTTTAATGAATAACATATTAAATCGGGAACTATTACTGTCATTCTGTAGCATCGGTGTCTGAAAACAATATCCCCATGAAGACGATTCAATTCAAAGATTACATAGTCCGATATCTTGATTATATAGATCCACAGGATTACTCTGATAGTAAAGATACACTTGTAATGCTGCATGGACTTGGAGCTTCTGCGGAAAGATGGCTTAGAGTAGTGCCTGGACTCTCGAAATATTACAGACTTGTTATACCAGATATAATCGGATCAGGATATAGTGACAAGCCAACAGTTGAGTACACAATAGAGTTCTTTCTTGAATTTATTCAGGATTTCTTAGAACAGCTAGGCGTCGAAAGGATGAATTTGCTTGGGTCTTCATTCGGCGGATTTCTTGCGGCTGAATTTGCGATTCGGTTCGCCGATAGAGTAAAAAAGCTAGTTCTTGCCGCCCCAGCAGGAATCATGCAATCCTCTACAAGGGTACTTGATCAGTATATTATGTCAGCACTCTACCCAACTCATGACAATGCTCTACGGGCGTTTAAAGAGATGGCATTTGATCCAAATATAGTTTCAGAGGAGACAGTTAAAGATTTTGTCAATAGAATGCGCTTGCCGAATTCTAAATATGCATTTATGTCGACATTGCTGGGGATTAGAGATTCACGAGATTTTTTATCAAGGCTTTCTAGAATCAAGTCACCTACACTCATAATCTGGGGCTTGAATGATAAAATGATTCCATTCAATTATGCACGAGAACTTGAAGTAATACCAAATTCGAAGTTAGTAATTATGGAGCGCTGCGGACACACTCCCTACGTTGAAAAGCCCGAGGAATTCAATGAAATTGTATTGAAATTCCTTTCGTAAAGAAAAGACAGTATGTGCGTAATGTTAAATACGGTGACGAATTAACGTCTAACTAGATGGAAGATCCCAGTGACCCAGTTTCCACATTTAAGAAGGCTGTAGATAAAGGTAGTGAAGCGCAAAAGGAATTTTTGAAACAATTTTCTTCGATTCAGCACGATGCAATGCAGAACTTTTTCTCGACCCTCCAAGGTTTAGTTTATTACAACGCAATGTTCAAGACCACAGTCCAAAGTGGCGGCAGAATATCTATACCCGAAGCTGAAAGAGAAGCGTTGGATATTGACGATGGGGACTTGGTCCAGGTGATAATAATACCCATTGAGAGAAGAAGAACCAAGGATAGTTCTCGAAAATAAATCCTGCTACATATATTAGTTGTATATATTAACTTGTATGTGCCGATACTATTGGTCGTTGTTTTGCACTTCGTTTTGTATCTAGAACTCAGCTGATTTATCATATTTTCCAAAAATGTAAGACCTGTGGCGATCAAACTTCCGTCAAGAATAACGTCACAACATTTCATATGAGAAGTAACACATACTACGATCGAGTTCTAAACCACTGACCAACCTTCGGAAGAACATTATTCTGAGAATAGCTGCTTGCAATTAGACCGACATGACCTGTGTGAAATCTCAAGAGTCTCTTGTCTGTACTTGAGACACAATCATTTAGGGCTGCACTACATTCCGGTGAAACTAAATGATCTTCCTCTGCGACGATATTTAGGAATGGAATAGTTATCTTTGATAAATCAATAAGGTGATCCCCTATTTTCATTTCATTCTTATAAAGCAGATTATGCTGATAGATGTCTGATATCCACTGGCGGAACGTCTCACCGGCTATATCAGGAGTGTCGTAAAGCCATTTTTCTATACGTAAAAAGTTTTGTACAAAGCTGTCATTGTCGATATTCTCGACAAGGTTTAAGTATTTGTTCACACCTTGTTTGAATGGTTTCAGTGCGGAGTAACATGAATATAGCTGTTCTTTAGGCATATTTCCAACAGTAGAAAACATCCTTTCTGCATCTAGATGTCTGGAGAAATTTGCTAGCACTGTAGTGTCGCGACTTGAATCTATTACCGGTGCGATTGTAGCAAGGTTTTTCACTTTTTCTTGATGCAATGAGCAATACATTGCAGACATAGTTGCCCCCATACAATAGCCATGGAGAGTAACCTGATCAATTATCTTCTTCGATCTTATGTACTCGATGCAATCATCTATGTAGACATTAACATAGTCGTCAAACGAAGTGTATTTGTCATATTGGGTAGGAGATTTCCAATTAATCAAGTAGACATCAAAGCCTTGACTAACCAGGCTATGGATCCAGCTTTTGTCTACCTGCAAATCAAGGATATATGATTTGTTTATTAGAGCGTATACAATTAGTATCGGAGTTCGCGCAGTCTTGCTCAACATTGGTCTATAATGAGTTAACTTATATGCTCTCGTTTCCTGTACTACTTCGTGTGGGGTTATCCCCACTTCGACATTCCCTGAGGTATGAAGTATAGTTTTGGTCTTTTCAATTTTACGTAATAATTCTTCATATTCTTTAGCTAGCGAGAAATTAGTATCACTTTCATTCAGATTTCTTTTAGCGCTCCTGGGAAAGTTTGCCGTAATTGCCTCTCGGGTCACCTACTTCACGCTCCTGATCATAGATATGCTAACAACCCGACTCAAATGCCTTGCCAAGTCAATATTTCGTGGTAAAGGCTGTTTGTTTAAAAACGGAGAGTATTTCTTCAATTGGAATTTCGGCCACTTAAACGAATGTCCAAAAACAGCAACCAATCTATAATAACTTTTTAAGAAAAAGGTCAAAACTAGTTGTAGTCTTCCGGAGATCACTTTAGAAATATTCAAAATAGATAAGTTCAATGATTTCATTTCGGCAGGAAAGAAATTCGTCGATATCACCATATAAATTCTTAATTGTTATAGATATATTTAAAACGATATTATATCCCTCTCAAACTGTTGATTAGATATTCATTCTGATTTTAGCCTCGGTCTTATATCCATATTATTAGATCAGTAGAAGGTTAACACAACTCATTTTTTATAAATCTAGAACGTACATCACACTTGGAGCACGGCTAAACACTTTATAAAGGACTGCACCTCCTTTTCTTAGCACGCATAAGACTTTCCTAAGGTAAAGGATAAACTAATACAGAAATCGGGCTCGTAGCTCAGTATGGATAGAGCGCCTGCCTTCTAAACTCTATTGAAGAAAGCCGGAAGTCGTGGGATCGAAGCCCACCGGGCCCGCTCGTTTAGTCAGGATTTATTTGTAAATAACACTAAATGAAATTTTGTAAAAGATTTTAAGTGGCTTCCTATGCATTGACTGCACATATGATAACTGGCACTGAACTTGGAGAGCTAGTAAAAAGCGCACGTGAAGGCGCGACCAAAAGGAATTTCGATCAATCTGTAGAATTAACACTAGTATTAAAGGATATAGATGTTAAGCGAGGGTTTACTATCAATGAGGTTATTGAGCTACCCAATAAGCTTTCTAAACCTCCCACAATCTGTGTTGTAGGATCTGGCGATCTCGGCACGAGGGCAAAGAGGGCAGGCATCGATAAAGTAATAGAACCCGACGAATTAGATAGACTAGGTACGAACAAGAGAGAAGCTAGAAAAATTGTACGTGCTCACGACTTCTTTCTCGCTGACACTTCCCTAATGCCTAACATAGGTAGATCTCTTGGACAGTTTCTGGGTCCTAAGGGGAAGATGCCCACTCCGCTTTCATACGGAGCACCAATTGAAACGATATCAGCAAAAATCAGAAACTCGGTTCGCGTAAGGACAAAGAACCAGTTGAACCTAGCCGCAAAAATAGGTGATGAAAAAATGGACGACTCGAAATTGGTTGCGAATGCAGAAACCTTAGTTAACGAATTAGAAAAAAAGCTTCCACAAGGGAGCAAGAATATTCAGAATGCGGTAGTCAAATTTACTATGGGAAGTACTGCCAAACTAAGTATGTTGAAGAAGGGTAAGGGTGCGTGAGATGATTTCCGAACAAGGACTTGATCACAGAAAAACATATCCTAAGAAAAAGCGATTGATGTTTGAAGAGCTTCAAAAATTACCGAGAGAGTATAATGTCCTTGCATTGTCTACAGTGACAAAGGTCAGGGCAGCTCAATTGATGATGCTCAGAAAAAAATTTCGGGACACGATTAGAATTAGAATAATTAAGAACAAGGTTGCCCAGAGAGCATTCGAAAGAATATCAGATATCCCAAAGCTTGACGAACTCTCGAAACTTCTCGAAGGCCAATGCGCACTAATGTTTACTAATATAAACCCGTTTCGGCTGAACCTCATTTTCGATAAGAATAAGATATTTTTACCGGCAAAAGAGGGTGATATAGCATCTAGTGAGATTGTAATTAACGCCGGAAACACGGGAATCAATCCAGGCCCGGTCTTGTCGGAGTTCAAAGAAGCAAATGTACCAACTAAAATTGACCAGGGTACTATATGGGTGGTCAGAGATACACTAGTTGCCAGACCAGGCGATCGATTATCTAGTAAGCTTGCTTCGCTTATGAGTAAGCTTGGAATTAAGCCAATTGAGGCTGGAATTTCTGTTAATCTCGCAGTGGCGGATGGATTGTTACTCCACGACAATGATCTTCGAATCAATCTGCTAGACTATACAAATGCCCTTGCAAAATGTCTAAGTGAGTCATTTGCATTAGCGGCAGAGACCGGTTATGTTACTCCTGAAAATATCGAATCATTGCTCACGAGAGCACACAAAAATTCCATAGCATTAGCCATGGAGTCTGGCTATATAACTGATAGTACTATTGGGCAGTCGTTAGCCAAATGCACGGCTAATGCTCTGGCTCTTCAAACCGAATTGACGAAAAAGGGATTTAAATTGGAGTAAATTGGCTAGCGTCTAACTATGACGTAAGATTAAAAAAATTATCCGAAGAGCGCTGAAAGTCCTTCCAAAGCCTCTTCTTCTTTCTTCTCTTCTTTCTTCTCTTCTTTCTCTACCGGGCCTGGGGACGCAGATGGAGCTGAACCTGCGCTCACTTGCACTTGTTGTGCAGGAAGTGAGGCGTTCTTCAATGCTTCGTCGATATTTACTTCACCTATGGCCGCGACTAGCGCCTTGATTCTAATCTCATCTGGCGTTGTTCCAGTTGCCTTCACAACATTTTTTAGACTTTCTTCTGTTATATCCTGTTTTAACTTGTGCAATAACAACGCGGCATATAGATATTCCATAATTGTGGATGTTCCACTACTCCTTAATATAAAACTTTCAAGCATCAAAGCACTCTTGTGCTTCTTGCAACGGCATACAAGTGTTCTTTTAAGTCTTTCTCATAAATAGAATTCATCTTTTCGAGTAGCATGGCCCTGGCTTCTAACTTCTCATCGCCAGCAGCAGACAGAACTGAAGCAAAAATGTCTGGTAGGTTCTCTTTGATCCAGCCATCAAGGACATAATAGCGTCTTTCATTTATCCAGATCGCCTTAGACAATTTCTGATTCACCTCATCGCTGAAGATTTGAGTCTCCACCCGATCGATCAGCATGAAGATACAATTATTCGGATCGGGATTTTCAAGAACTTCCTTGGGTCTCCCGATTGCTCGCCCTGCCTTTACTCGTTCCAATAATCCCACAGGTCTGATTTTGGTACCATTGACTTTCAGCCGATCGCCATCTACAGACTGAACCTTGCCAATAATAATGCTATTTACTTCGTGATCGTTCTGAACCACAAAAACGTAGTCTCCGGGCTTTATCTTTCCCCTACCAAACATCCTCACAAGATCGTCTACTTTAAGAATATAATTTTTACTACTAATAATGTAAAATAACAAAATGCCTACAATGCAAATTTTTCTGGCAGACTCGAATGTCAATAATACGATGAAATATTCAAAAAATTACATTTATTAATCAAGACTACGATTCATGTCATGACAGAAATTTGCAAAGATTTGACGAACTAGATATGAAGATATTATCAGAACTGACAGTAGATGCCAGCATATCGGTACCGCAGTTAAGCAAAAAGCTAAATGTCAACGCTTCTGTTCTTTATAGTCGGATCAAACGATTATCCAAACGCAATTTGATAGAGCGTTACACTGTTACTGTAAACGAAAGTATGCTGGGTATTAATGTCAAGGCAGTAGTAGGGATCAACAGAGATCCCAAGTTAAAAGAAAAAATTCGTTCAGAGCTTTTAAGAATTTCTGAGGTACGTTCCGTTTCAGAGGTAACGGGTAGATTCGATATGGTAGTTTCTGTGAATTCTCGTACCCTCGAAGAATTGCATAATGTCGTAATAGAGCGCATCGGAAAAATAGAGGGAATACAAAACACAGAAACGTTTGTTGAGATGCAAAGGACAGACAAAGAACCTATCTATGCTGTTCGTTCGCCATAGCCTCTAATTGCGAAAATATATGTAAAAACGTTATAACTTACCTCAACTCTACCAACGGTAGCTTCAAATATGACCAGAATTCAATGTACGTAGATTTTCGTGTCAGTCGTACAAAGAAAGGTAGTCGAAATTATTCAAACCATGAAACTGGCAAAAAAGACTAGCAAGGATGATTATATGACTCATCTAAGGCTGGTACTACTCGGAATGGGGGTAGTGGGCGCCATTGGTTTTGTAATCAAGTTGATTGCAGAGTTTATTACCTTTGGTGGCAGGAGGTAAATTACCTGGATTTTGTGCTGATAGCTATATTGTTGGCGAGGGCTAATATTCCTCCTCTCCTCGTGCTACATTGTGACCACCCTTAAGCTAACACTCGATTCATATATTTGTCTTGAAGGCTTGTGCAAATTGATAAACTACGATGATTTCTAAATTTCGAACGGGAGGTGGACAAATTCGGGATTAAATCGCAGATTGGATCTAAATATAACCAGGAGTCTATATCTGTGGCTTATTGGCTTCCATTGATTTGAAGTAATAAACAGGAAAAATTACATATCTTTATGCACCTATATATATAGAAAATACAAATATCGATGATATATGGCAAGTCGAGATTATAGTATTGCAACTTTGGGTTCACACTGCGCGTTACAGCTTTTGAAGGGAGCTAAGGATGAGGGTCTAAGCACACTTCTTGTTTGCGAGAAAAAAAGGTTGAATCTGTATAAAAGATTCAGATTCATTGACGAGATTTTTGTAGTAGACAACTTAGGTGAGATCACTAGTAATAAGTGCCTAGATCGATTACAGGAGACAAATTCCGTCTTAATTCCTCATGGCACATTGATTGCCTATATGGATTCTGACCAAATCGAACGAATTAGTATTCCAATCTTTGGGAATAAATGGATTCTGAGATGGGAGGCTGACAGGGAACTAAAACAAAAGCTAATGGAAAGATCCAATTTATCAGTTTCAAAATCTGTAGAGTCAAAAAACGATATCCAAGGATTATGTATAGTGAAATTGCATGGAGCTGCAGGCGGCAGGGGATATTTTATAGCTTGGAACAGGGAGAGTTTTGAGCGTCACGCGACAAAGCTCAAGGAACAGAAATTGATCAACGGCGAACAGGACCTCTTTATTCAGGAGTATGTGCTTGGTGTTCCTGCTTTCTTGCATTTTTTTTATTCCCCTATAACTAACGAAGTAGAACTGATGGGGGTAGATAGGAGATACGAATCTAGTGTTGATGGATTAGGGAGAATCCCTGCGAGGGAGCAGCTGTGCGCGGATTTAGAAATGTCATATAACGTAGTAGGAAATATTCCAATCGTTCTCCGCGAATCTCTACTTTTAAGGGCGTACGAAATGGGAGAATCGTTTGTTGACACTTCAAGAAATTTAGTGCCACCTGGTATGAATGGACCGTTCTGTCTGGAGGGAGTATATGACAAAGACGGAAACTTTGTGACATTTGAGTTTTCAGCAAGAATTGTTGCTGGTACTAATCTGTATCTTAGCGGTTCGCCCTATTCAGATTTGGTTTATCCCGAACCAATGAGCATGGGAAGAAGAATAGCTCGCGAGGTAGTAATAGCAAAGGAAAAGAATATGATTGATAAAATTACTTCTTGACTGATAATAACCTAGAACTTCCAAATCAACTAGGTAAACGGGTTCATTGTCCCCTCAACTAACTTCATTTAGTGCTATCAATCTGTCAATCCCAAGGGTACCTGTCTTAGCAGAAATTAAGAGCACTGTACACATGTGGGCCAACGGCATCCGGTACATATAATCTGTGAATAAAAGTAAAAGCTAGAGACTTAATCCTACGTACAGGCTATTCTATACCTATACACTTTAGTAACCTCTTTTTTGCCGGCTAATATTTTCCACATGCTTTAACGAATACTTTTCAACTAGGGTTGTAGGATTAAGTTTCAGTTCAATAGACAATTGAATAACAAAATGCAAAATATCTATAAGCTCTTGTTGGCAGTTTTCTATGGACATATTAGATCCACGTTTCCACCATTTCCAATTCGTTTCCCTTTGTAATTCTATTGCTTCATGTATTAGAGCTGATGACAACATGAATATGCGATAGCCTCGAAATAGTTCCTTCCTTTTATAGATAGAACTCATCTTATTTTCCATGTTTCGCATTTGCCTTGTCAGTTTCAGCTGCTTTCTAAAAAGTAGTTCCAATTTGTCTTCTTCCGACAGTTGGGATTTTCTGGCCATTCTATACTAATAGTAGACCGGAACGCGATTAATGAGTTACGAATTCAAGATATTCTGTAATTGTCCTACCACTTTCGATAATACAGGCGAGATCTACTGAAGCAAAACAAGGCCAGACAGTTTGTGGCTTAATTTGACTAATTCTTTAGTACTTCTCGATCGGATCAACCATAGATAGATAGATAGATAGAAATATGTTATCGATTATTGAAGTACTGATTAGCAGTATATAGTTATTTTAGTTAATGTAACGCGAATTTATCGCTTGTAAGACTAAAATTACCTGATCAATCAATCACTGGTTGTTGAAGAGAGAGCCGGAGACAGTATTAGTGAGAAGGGCGTTTGGAGTTCTTTTCCTTGCCATTTCTGCGGCATTACTATCTGGTACTTTACTGATTGAATTTATAGGTTCAAACCATTATCCGGTAATCTTCAATACTTTCATTTGGGTTGCATGTTTTGGAATCATATTCGCTGTAATATTTACAAGATTCCGTTCTTCAATGCTGTTCGTAAGAAAAAGAATGAAACAGAGTGTAAAATGGCCTATGACCGCCAAGGTGATAAATGGTTTTTGTTGGGCGGGTCCATTCCTGGCGATAGGCCTTATTCCATCAGCTTACCAATATTTCATTTTACTTGGAATAGGAATGGGGAATCTTTCCACATTCATATTAATGAAAACCATCAACAACCTAAATAATAAGGAACAGCTCATCGTCGGTTCGATTTCGTTGATATCTATTCCACTGGCTGCTGGATTAGATACTTCTTTCTTTTCAGCAAGGAGCGATATTGCAGTCTTGCTCTCGAGGGCGTTAATTGCTGTTGCATACGGAATTGCAGGTATTTATGCTTATTTTTCTAGCATATAGAGAACTAGCGTCTCCAATATTAAAAATGTCCATTATATTACGTACAAAATCACAGAATTATCCAATGAAACGATCGATTTCAGATAATGCGAGAAAAGTCTACCTCAAAAGGGCGGCAGTCTGCATAGTTAGCGGTGGGCTGGATTCGATATGCACAGCAGCATATGTTAGTCGAATAAAAAACTTTGATATTTATATGATTAACTTTTCCTACGGGCAACGAGCTACTAATGAATCGTCGGTAGCAAAAAAATTTGCAACTAGGCTAGGTGCGAAAGATTACCGATTCGTTGACATTAACTTCATGAAGGATCTTTATAGCAGGACGAATGCGTTAACTGATGAAACATCAGAACTACCTTCAAGCTTCCGACACAACATAGTGGTTCCGATAAGAAATGCCATATTCATTACGATCGCTACTGCTTGGGCCCTGAGTATCGGTGCAAAAATGGTGTGCTATGGAGCGCATATAGGGGATCACCATTATCCTGATTGTCGCCCTGTATTTGTCAGATCTATTTCAAAAAGTCTAACATTAGCAGATTTAGATAGTATTAAGGAAAAATCGAGAGAAAAGGTCAGAATCTGGTGTCCTGCTATCTCAGGAATTGATAAATCCGGTCTATTAAAAATGGGCTTTCAGATCCTAGGTGATACGATTTTCAAAACGTGGAGCTGTTATTCTAATGGAGTAAAACGAAGAGGAGAGACTCAAAATAGACATTGTGGTGTCTGTGAATCATGTATCAACAGAAAGAATGCATTCAAAAAGACAGGCATAGAAGATATGACACCTTACGAAATATAGGGCATCTGGAAGCGTTACTCTACTAAGACCGTTTTGTTTAAAAATCGAATAATAAAGCTTTGTACCGCTGTGCCAGAGAAACTGGTTTTTGAGTGAGGGCTATGGCTACAGACGATACAATTTCAGTTGCAACTACAAAATAGAAACCAACTAAATTCAAGACAATAGAATTATAATAGAGTCGCTAATCTTATCTACTGAGCCAATAGTGGAGCGGCTTTCAAGAATTTATACCAGATATTCATCGATGGTTGTCGTGGCTCATTCATACCAAAAGGTAAAGGAGAAGGGCATATAGACGATGTATCAGAATTATGAAGATAAAGATGCGAATCCAAAAAATCCCATTAATAAACGAAAAATTGAAAAGCTACTCAGACAACTTTTGATTGAACTAGGCGAAAACCCTGACCGGGAAGGCTTGCTTGCTACGCCTCGACGAATCGCAGATATGTACGAAGAGATCTTTGGTGGATATAAAGTGGACGCGGGATTGGATGTGAGTTTCAGTGAGGAAACTGACGCAATCATAGCAAGGGATATTCAGTTCTATAGTATGTGCGAACATCACATGCTTCCATTTTATGGCAAGATCCATATTGCCTATATTCCTGACGGCAAGGTATTTGGAATTTCCAAATTGGTTCGGCTTGTAGAAAAATATTCTAGAAGAATGCAGATCCAGGAAAGATTAACTAAAGAAATTGCCGGTGAAATAATGGAAATGGGCGTCAAGGGTGTTCTGGTTATTATTGAAGGGGAGCATTTGTGCATGAAAATGAGGGGTGTTCGTAACGATAGTGTAATCTTGACTTTGGCACATCGTGGAGTAATGGAAAACAAAGAGATTCGTGAAAATGCCCTCGTGCTTTTGTACAACACCAAAGCAAAATTGCGAAGCGTATAAGGGCGATTTTGCGGCATCAATCCAAGGTGATTTAATATTGGTGCGGTAGCTATCTATAAGTTTGAATAGGATTTAATATCTGGGACGAGAAGCGCCATAAAAACCCCTTTATATCTCTACCTATACCGGTCAGCTTCTGCCCAGCGTCTGTACAAAATTTTTTTGACTATCTTTGGCGCCGACAGTCGCTATGTGAATTTCGAGAATGTGCGTATTAGATAAAGGCTACTGAACTCGACTAGAAATCTTCTTCAAATTCGTTGTCACCCTCTTCTTCTTCGACCTCATCGAAATCCTCTTCAAATTCTTCTCTTTCTTCAGCGCTCTTATAGGGCAAATCGGCCTCCCCGGGTCCTCCACACACAGGACATTTGAATTCTATGGTCTGGCCCTCTAGATCAAGAGGAAACTCTTTAGAAAAGACTTCATCACATTTGGAACAGACAAGAGTGGTCTGAATATTATCCTGGCTAAACTTGTGCGACTGAACTCTAAAGATTGTACTTGCCATTCTTCTTACCTATAGGAATTATTCTTTTTTATAAGCCTTCTCTTCCACGTGCCCGCAATGAATCTGCACTTTAATCAGCTACGACAGTTCCGTCCCTCGTTCTTGAATAGCAAATTCAGACACTCGATCCTTGAAACTATCGTCCAAACTGGGCCTATGGACTAGCTAGTATGTACATAGGTTTAGTATTCGGTCGATTTGCACACAATAGCCCACGACAGTCGGATATATCACCAATTTGATGCCGGGAAATCAAATAAATATGCACGTAACTGCTCCAATGTGTTATAAATGAATGTCGACCGAATCTCTAGGGCGGCCAAATGCCTTGAGCAGCTGGAAAAATCAGGCATAAAGGTTAGCAGAATACAACATAATTTGCCTCCGGCATCGCTGATCGAGGTTGCCATTCGTAGAAGGGAGGGTATGTTATCTCATACAGGAGCTTTGACTGTAAACACGGGCAAATATACCGGCAGATCGCCAGATGATAGATTTATTGTTGATGATGAAATCACTCACAACACCGTCGATTGGGGGAAGGTGAATCATTCGCTTTCACAAGATAAATATGAGTTGATATTCGAGAGACTCAAAAACCATCTGGATAAAAGAGAATACTTTGTTTTTGATGGGTTTGTAGGAGCTGATACCAAGATAAGACTCCCGATAAGGGTTCTTACAGACAAAGCTTGGCAATGCCTTTTCGCGACCCAAATATTTGTAAGACCTGCTGCAAACGAGCTTCAAACTTTTCAACCTGAATTTAGTTTGATTTCGGTAAATGATTTCAAGGCTAATCCTGAACTGGAAGGGACGAAAAGCGAGACATTCATAATAATAAATTTTACTAGGAAAATGATAATTATTGGATCCACTTCATACGCTGGCGAAATTAAGAAAGCAATGTTTTCAGTCATGAGCTATCTCTTGCCGGCCAAGGGTATATTTCCAATGCACTGTTCTGCCAATGTCGGAAAAGAAGGAGATGCTGCTTTATTTTTTGGCCTTTCTGGTACTGGAAAAACCACTCTTTCGGCAGACAAAGAGAGATATCTGGTAGGAGATGATGAACATGGATGGTCTCAAAATGGGGTCTTCAATTTTGAAGGTGGTTGCTATGCCAAATGTATAAATCTAAAAATGGAGAATGAACCTCAGATATGGAATGCTATAAGATTCGGGGCAGTCATGGAAAATGTGGTCGTTAATCAAAATACTAGAGTAGCCGACTTTGATAATGGTGGAATTACAGAAAATACACGAGTCGTATATCCTCTTGAATTTATACCTAATTCTATCATTCCAAGCCTAGCTCCTCACCCTAGGGTCATAATTTTCCTAACTGCCGATGCATTCGGGGTGATGCCTCCGATCTCCAAGCTAACCAGAGAAGGCGGAATGTATCATTTCATGTCTGGGTATACTAGTAAGCTCGCTGGAACAGAAAGGGGCGTTACCGAGCCACAAGAGACATTTTCTCAGTGCTTTGGCGCTCCATTTATGTTACTTTCCGCTGGCCGTTATGCACAAATGCTAGGTCAAAAAATAACATCCCACAATACCAAAGTGTATCTCATAAACACAGGTTGGTTTGGCGGACCTTATGGTGTAGGAAAAAGGATTAATCTAAACTACACAAGGTCAATTGTTAGGGCAGCGATCAGCGGTTTGCTCGAATTTGAGTCATTTGAACATCATGATATCTTTAACCTAGATATTCCTGTCGCCTGTCCGGGAGTTCCTTCAGAAATTCTGAATCCAGCAAATACTTGGCCCGATAAGGAGAAATATAAAACGGCTGCTCGAAGGTTAGCCTCGCTGTTTGTTAAGAACTTTGAAAAGTTTGGTGACGTTCCTCAGCAAATAAAGCTTGCAGGTCCTTTGTTATGAAATGGTAGCCCGGAGCAGATTCGAACTGCTGTCTCCAGGTTTCTTTTCTACTTAAAGATCCAGAGCCTGAAATCCCTAGCCCTACCATGGAGATTGGCCACTAGATTCGGCACCCACATACAGTTTTGCTGCAGGTTCGACCGGGCTTCCGTAGCTACAATTATTGAAATAACCCACCAATATTTGACTCTAGCGTTTTGTATTAATTTCTCTTATGAGTAGACCATAGTCTAAGGTAGCTTTCTTCCGCATGTAAGGGATCAATCGATAGTGAATCGAGTAAATCTCATTTTCTCGTGTCAATATACCTTTAACTAATAATGATACGAAACCGCCTGCAACCTTCGATGGAGGGATACCTTCTGTTCCACAAAATTCATTTCTCTTTTTGTGGTATTCCTTTAACGTGAAATACGACCTGCTTAGCTCCAATATCAATGGCCATACTACCTTTTCCCAAACCATTCGGCGATTTTCAGTCGAGGAAGCATGTTTGCCTTTTCCATTATCTACATGACTTGAAGCGAGTTCTATGTTAGTCATTTTATTTGGCGGAGTCCTTGAATGAATCCAATCGAGGAACATTTAAACTCCATGTTTGAGAGAAAGCTGATCAATTTATCCTCAAAATATCGAGTCTACCTGGTTTCAAATTTAGGTAGTATATATCTTCCCAAGTGCTGGCTATAAAAATTTCATCCTTATGGGAGGGATTCGAGGATGCTATTAGAAAATTTAGACTTAGCAACCTCTTATAGTAGTAGTATGTAGTCTATATAAAAGACTTGGCTGGTCCATTTTGTACTATCCTGTAATCTCTTGGGATCACTATGCTAATTAGGCCTGATACATCTGCTATTAAAAAAAGCAAAAAATAGCTGACAATCCGATCAAGTCTGTCACTGCTCCCTGGTCGTGCTTCTGACATAAAGCTGAAATTTAGGTTCAACCTTGAACAAGGAAAACTCTAGCTAATGCTATAAGATGGAAGGATATTTATCTACTCTTGCCTGTTTCATCTACTATCCTACGTCTTCTCTTATAAAAAAGGAACGTTAGCAATACAACAATGAAAGCAGATAACACTACGCTTATTAACGAATAGATAGAAGGCATTTCAGAAACCGGAGATATGGCACAGGGATATTCATCGTACGTGCATCCTAACATGAAAAATAATCCATTCCACAATGAGTGAGCAAGTATTGCAAACCAGCCCTTGCCGCTTATCCACGTCCTTAGGCTATAGAAGAATGAAGGCATTACGAAGAGCCAGTTAGAATATGAGAAATTCGCGATGTCTATAGATTTGGTATTGAAGATGTGCAGCATTACCCACGTTACACCAGATATTATTACGACAAACTGGTTTCCGGTAGCGTAATAAGGGATGCCAAAGAAAACTGATTCTTCGATCGGCCCTGCTCCTAAAACAGGCGCTAAATATCTAGGAAGATTTGATCCGACACTTCCATTCATTGAAAATTGGATGGCTGCGGATCCAACTAGCAAAAATAAAAAACCGATAGCATGATAGAATAGAACCATTAGAATAAGATGTACAATCGATGTATTATGATAAGAAGAAATCCACCGCTTCGGATTAATATCGATCTTCAAGGCTGATAGCTCCTTACGCAAGGGTGACAAGTTTTTATCCGCTCTATGAAATAGTGCCTTTAATATAACAATTAAGGTTTCTCATCTGTTTTGTTTCAAATAGAAATTTCTCGATAGTTGGACTATATTGGCGTAAGCCACAGTCCACTATATTTATCGTCCTTGCCTTCAATAACATCTCGAAGTTTAGTGGTAAGCCTAATAGTGATATCCCCAACTCTCCCGTCACCAACTATCCTGTGGTCAATCTCTGTTACCGGTTTTATCCCTGCAGCAGTTCCACATAAAAAGACCTCATCGGCTAAATAAAGATCCTCCCTACCAAAATCTGAAACTGAGGAAGTTACTCCGATTTCTTTTGCTAGAGTTAGGATACTTTCCCTAGTAATGCCTTGTAAAGCTCCAGCGGTAAGGGGCGGGGTAATCAAGGAATTGTCCTTTACTATGAAAACATTTTCAGCAGTGGCTTCAGCCACTTTGCCATCGGAATTGAGTAGTACTGCTTCATCATAACCCTGATTTATTGCTTCAACCCTTGCCAACACAGAATTTGCATAATTGGCTGCTGCTTTAGCCAAGACAGGAAGAGATCTGCTATCGATCCGGGTCCATGAGGATACGATTGCGCGAATGCCTACCTCTGAATTGGTATACGCCCCTCCTTCCCATATCCATGCTGCCACTGCCATGCAAACTTTATTCGGCAAAGGATTTACACCCATTTTTCCGTAACCATAGTAAACAATTGGCCGAACATAGTAATTTTCAGTACCGTTTATCCTAACAGTTTCGAGTATTGCTTCTTTAATTTGCTTAGCAGAGTACTTTAGATTCATGTAGTATATCTTGCAGCCATCCATTAGTCTTTGAACATGATCATTTAATCTGAAAATGGACAAGCCTTCGACAGTCTTATAACAGCGAATACCCTCAAAAATTGCTGTACCATAATGCAAACTATGTGTCAAAATGTGAATTTTTGCATTATCCCAATCTACAATGGCTCCATCCATCCAAATTTTTCTTGTCATCTGCTGACCCCATCAAGTATTTGCTTACGTTGCTCATGTATGGCCTTCACTGTATCTCCTACTATTGTATCTTTATCCTCGACTACGATTAATATTCTAGAGGTTTCCTCTTGCGCATCTAGATTTAATATGTTGATATGATGATCTCCTACTGTATGACTAACGCTGGATACAATTCCCGGAATCTTCCACATCATATCTCCGATTAAAGTAACCGCACCTCGTCCGTAAACAATCTTTGTTTCAGGATCATACGCCCTTATAAAACGCTCGTGCCGCCTGACATAATCTGCATCTAGAAACAATAGTCTAGTAATCTCTATATCATCTTGGATATATGGAGACAGCTTAATGTAATCATGATACATTTTTTCTTTTTCGAGAGACGCTATCAAATGAGATGCGGCATTGCTGTCCATTCTTACAATTGAACAATTTCTCTTGCCAGTTATCATTTTTACAAAATTCTCATCATCAGTAACAGGGACATCTTTTCGGATAGTAGTTTTTTTCGTTGGATCATTCATGTTTGTTATTGCTATGGGAATATCGAGATTGTAATCATTGATCTCTTTTATCGCAACCGGGTCAAGAATTTTCATCCCAAACATACCCGCTAACCTCGCCTCGTTATAAGAAAGATATTCCACAGACTCAAGGTTATTAAAGACTATCTTGGGATCTGCACTCAATACTGCATTATCTTTTCCGAAATCCATACTTACGTCGTAGTTCTCGTGCAAGAGTATCGCAATATCCGCAGCAGTTCTGTCCGAGCCACCTCGTTCATATGTAGTTTCCAGACCATCGACAGTCTTTCCAATGAACCCTCCCACGGAAACTACGTCATTACGCTCGATTAAATCTATAAAATGATTTACATGATGTTTTGATTCTTCTAGTATGAAATTAGCGGCCTCAAAATTGTCGTCAGTTATAATTGGCCAATTATCTATGTCCGCATGATCAGATCTAATGCCGTTTGACCTCATTATGAAATCCATCAAGTATGACATGGTAATTTCTCCTGCGTAGGCGAGTGTCCTTGATCGGATTACATCAACAAATCTCCTATTTTCTGCTGCCTGTTTTAATGAAATTATTATTCTATGATTAAATTCGTCAAGATGATTTTGAAAAGCATTAGAATAGCTATTATTCAAATATTTATTAGCAATCTTCCGATATACTTGCAGCATACTATCAAGGTCTAAGGGAGCAGAAGATGCATAGCTTCGACCAATATTTATCGCTACATCGGTCATCGAACTTATCTTGTCTGCATAAATAGTTAGTGGGGCTGAAAATACTGCGACTACTTTCGATTTTTTGCTAATCTGCATTATCCTGGTAATGATTTGACTTATGGATCTACCATCCACTCCAAGAGCGCTGCCACCGAATTTTGCAACTATAACTGGAACCAATGAAATTGATCGAATTTTGGGTATCGAAAGCGCAATATATTTGCTATACTAGAAATAGATACTAAAAGGTAAAATGGAATTGCATTGATGCGTTGATGGAAGAACGTAGTGGGAATCTTTTTACAGGTTTAACGTACTGACTTCACCAAATGTAGAGCACCTATATACAGATTAGATTTGCCATATAATTGGTTTTTTTATTAGATATTATTTTTATTTCAATGCTCAGACAATGAATAATCAAGGTGTCAAGGATTATCTTCGAAATATTATTAGATGATGTGAAAAAGTGAGGTATCTATGGTTTAAATATAATATGTTCAATAAAACTTGGAACTATGTACTTTAAATATTGTCTAGCTGCATTGTCATTGGTGTATTTGGCTTTTGGTGTTTTACGACATAGTATTAGGAATATATATTTAATCTTGCTTGTTATAGGTGATATACGTTATGAAGGGGTTGAAAGAATTAATGAATGGTAGTATAGTCGGGTACGGATCCGATTACATTGTTGTAGAGAAATCGAAAAAAAGATTCTTTGTACATGTCTGTAACTTTAGAATACACGAATTAAGAAATTCAGTTACCCCATATTGGTCAGATTTCTAATCTCAGGCGAGGATATTTTTGCCTATAAAAAGTTAAATTAAATTGGAGAAATACAAAATCAGTTTGAAACAGCGCTCAAGGACGGAAATTAATATCCAAAATAAGCAGATGCAAGCTAGGACTATACCTCATAATGGTAAAGTGCGATATGATAGAAAAGCAGAATCTGAATTTTTCGTTGATAATTCCGCTCTAGCTGGGTTTACTGGAGAGCGCATCTTATACATGGCGGTTAGGGAATTAATCGAAAATGCTCTGGATTCTTGCGAAGTCAATCACATATTACCGAAAGTTTCCTTATCTTTAAAGATTCATGATCCACTAAATGACATGTGGATGATCACCTGTGAAGATAATGGAGTTGGCATACCTGCAGACAAGGTGCCAGTCGCGGTATGCTCTTTCTTGACTTCTGGCAAATATGTTGAAAGACAGCAGCGTGGTCTATTTGGCGTGGGCCTCAAAATGATTGCTGCTTTTTCTACCAAGGACACGGATCATCCACTTAAGGTTTGGACGAGAACGATCGATGAACCTGACGAGTTTTATTTTGAACTCAGAACTGATATTGGTACTAATAAACCGATAGTATTATCGAGATCTGCTAACAAAGAATATTCAATTAACTCGAAATCTGGTTTTAAGATTGAGGCGATGTTGCGAGCTCGATTGTCTCCAATCACGAAGAATAAAATTTATGACTATGTTAGTCAAACTAGCATAGTTAATCCATATGCGGTGATAACCTTTACCACTGATGAAGGCAGTGTGTCATTTGAACGACGTACCAGTAATATGCCTGATCCATCTAGCGAAGTATTGCCACATCCCTCTGAGATGGATCTTAAGACGCTAAAACGAGCTATCCTGAACTTTACTAATCAAAAGACTACCATCCATGGTATACTGTGTAATTCATTCCAAAAAATGTCTAGCGAAAAAGCAAAGGAGATACTTTCAAGGGCCGAGGTGGAACTAAAGGTAGCAACTAAGTATGACGAACACGAACTGATTAAAATAGTAAATGCCTGCAGACAAACGAAGTTTCAGTCCCCAAATACCGATCATTTAAGTCCGATTGGTGAGCATATTTTAACGGCAGGGATGATGGAAGAATATTCTATTGTATCTAGAAAAGATAATGCGAGCCATAGCGAGGTATCAAATTCTCAAATTTCAGTGAAAGTGCTAAAACCGGTACTTACAGCATATTCTTCTAAGACTTGTATAATAAATAATCGAGCTACGGTAGTTGAGTGTGGTATTGCTTACGGAGGAAATATAAATTCGTTTAGACTCTACAGGTTTGCAAACAAGATTCCACTATTGTACGACGAGGGTTCGGACGTAGCCCGTGAAGTAGTATCAGAAGTAGAAATTAACAAAATGGGGATAACCAAAAAAGATGTTAGGGAACAGTTTTTCAATCCTGAGGTAAAGTCTGATCGTGCTATTGAACTACTCCCAATTCATATCTTTTTCCACATTTGTTCCACAAAAATTCCATACAAAACTGCTGGCAAGGAGAGTATTGCATCAGAAGGAAGCCTAAAAAAATACATGCGATCTTGTCTAACTGATCTGTATAAGAGGGTAAGCGCTCAAATACGTAAAGAAATTAGAATAAAGGAGGCTGAAAATCGGCTTCGCCTATACAAGCATTATATTCCTCTAATCGTTGATGCCATTTCCGAATCAATTAATATAGATGCAAAAAAACTCACTGAGGCGTTTACAAGCTTGGTAGAGACACAAGTTGGTGAGATAAATGCAATACCAGTACATTCACCGCACAGAATTAAAGATAATACGGTCCCTGCAGCCGAGTTATATAAGTCGAAAGCAAAAAAGTCTTTGAATCGTATGAGCTTAACCGATACAAGAATATCTAAGATTAAAGCAAGGAAAACTGGAGGAATGAAGAAAAATTAACCGCCTAGCATGTAAAGATGACTGGGAATCAATAATCTGTGCGGAAAAAGGACTGGAGTGTATTGATAATTAGATATGCCGGCAAGGGATAAACGACACAAAGATGTTATCAAGAAGATCAAGTTAATGATGTCGGAAATAAGTAGGAATGTCTTAGCAGACAAGACCCTGCCAGTGTTAGATATTACAAAAGTTGGCTACGACAATACAATTTGGTCAGAAGAGAAAAGGATGCTCACCATTGGTCCCAAAACAGTACAGATTAGCCCAGAGAATACCAAGAAGATTCCTACTTTCTCCCAATACATTGTAATGGCAAATGCCGTGAGAAAGCTTTTAGATGAAGAGATGGAAAGCACTATCAGAGGGATGTATTATGCTACTCTTAGCACCATCGGCGATGAAAAAAATAAGCAAAAATTCTGGAATACCCAAGACAACTCCGATGATGCCATTAAAGCGATAGAATTGATAACTGGGGTACCCAGAGAAGAATTCGCTGTCACTTCAAAACCGAAGGGAATGATTTCTGGACCTATTACTCTAAGAGTCGGCGGAGATCTAATAGATTGTAATCTAGGTAGTAGGGCCACTTCTCAACTAGTCCCCACTAATATTCGCGATTTGGAAATAGTTAACGTCAAGGCTGACTTTGTGATGGTAGTGGAGAAGGATACCGTTCTTAACAATATTCGCAAGTCAGGATTTATTCAGAAATATAACGCAATACTGATGACAGGATCGGGTGAACCTGACAGAGCAACCAGAATGATGGTAAAGACTCTTAACCAAGAATGGAAAAAACCTGTCGTGATCTTTGCAGACGCGGATCCATGGGGCCTTGGGATTGCATTAAGGTATAAAATCGGAAGCGAATCTTTGAGCTACGATAGCGAAAGATTGGTAACTCCAGACGCTAAGGTTTTGGGTATGATGTTTTCAGATATTTATGACTACAACATTCCTGAGGTGGCGAGGTTAACTGCCTCAGATGAAGATCTAAACCGGGCCACTGATATGAAGAGGAAACCATGGCTTAGGGATAGGCAGTGGCAAAAGGAGCTGAACCTATTCATTCAGCGAAGAGAAAAATGCGAATTGGATGCTTTCTTTAAGCATGGATTTCGTTATTTGGCAGAGACTTATTTGCCTCGAAAACTTCGCGAGTCTGGCGTGATTTGACTCATACTTTTTAGCCCTGCCTAAATTCTCCTTCTATTGTTACTTGCAGGAGGATTATTCGAATTTAAATGACTTGAGAATTCTGACAGGTCCATAACAAGGCCATAGTAGCCTCTTACATTTTCTAACGTAGATTCATAATGCTTCTCGTTACTAGAGGCAGTTGCGTCCGAAATGAGGACGACATCATATCCTATATTAAATGCATCACGAAGTGAAGTCTCTACGCATATCGATGTGTCAATTCCGCAGAAAATGATTGTATTTACGCTTAAACTCCTCAGCCACACAGCAATCTCTGTATCGTGAAATGCAGAATCCCTTCTTTTAAGTACGACATGATCCGCTTGCGTTGGTTTTATTTCGTCGACGATTTCTGCATCCCAGCTACCTCTAACACAGATTGGACGTTTCTTTATTCTTTCCTCTCTAGATCTTGGCAAAATTTTATGGGTTTTTGTGAGAAGATCGATCCCGGATGACTCTCGAACTGCTTGAGTATAAAATACCGGAAGTCCATACCTTCTACATACTTCTATGAGTTTACGGATGGTTGCAATAACTGCCCTGTAATTGGTAGTATCCAAACCCAATAGATCGTAGGAACCACCTTTGCTAACAAATCCGTTCTGAACATCAATTACGATTAAAGCTGGGTTCACCTTATATGTCCTTAATTTCATAGACCAGCATAATACGAAGACCTTCATTTATACTGTATAGAATACGCTTCAAATCGCTTACTAATCTAGTCGGTGAGTGGAGGAAAAATAACGCTGCTCAACCAGCAAGTAAGCATACTTCATACTGCCAAAGTTCAAGCTTCGCACTCCAGCCAGAATATTTTCCAATGGTTTCTTGTTTCTATCTTCCAAGGTGGGCAAATTATCCTACGCTTTATTATGTTTTCGATGGTTGTAAGTACTGTCATTGCATATAATGCTAAAGTTCCCGTATCGGTGATTTCGAAGGGCTTAAACGCGATTGCATCCAATATTATAGTAGACCTATATGGATTGTTCGATCTATTTGCGTGAAATAAGCAACTGTCATATCAATGGGTTATCAGAAACAGAAAGGATGATTCTAATTAAGGTAATAAAGTCAACTTACTCCAGAAAAAAAATATCTTCATATTTCAGACTCAAGCGTGATGAATTCGATTTCGATGAGGAACACTCTCTAATGACATTGATTAAAAAAGGACTGGTTGAGAGAAGGTCTGGAAACTTGCTAGGTGATGGAATTTCATACGATTTAACCACTTGTTGCCTATTCTATATTTTCCTGAATATGCAAAATTATCCCAATCTGCTCTTGCTGAAATATCAAGATAACATAATTTTAAAGACACTGCTATTTCCATATTTTACGACCAGCAGTATAAGAGAGATCTATCCACAGTTGTCAGATTCTATAACTCAATACCTTAGACAGTGTTGTTGGACTAGTTTGAACTTATTCAAGGCTATGAAAAATCCAGGTAATGCCATTGATTGGGAAAAATTAAGAGAGATTTTGGAATATGAATTGGAATGGCACGCCAAAATATTGGTGCTGAGGATAATTTTGTCAACAAATTGGAGAGGCAAACCCCAAGAAAATATACAGACAAATCAATATATATTCTCAGAGAAAAGCCATGACAAGAATCCCTTTAGAACTCTACTTGCAAGCGATCTTCGGTTTCTAACTCTGTTCAAATTTGTAAAAAACGAATTTGTTGAAGGCTATGAGGAGATTTCAAGTAGTCACCGAGATCATACTGTACCGAATTAGTATTCGGTTTTAGTAGTTATTATTCCAAATCTCCTCAGTTTGGTTTGAAAATCATGGAGTTAAGCATAGTACTCTAATAACGAATAATATCAAGGAATGCTATTTACGTTTATACAACAATGAAGTGGAACATCAACGACTTTACAAGATCTGGATTTTCTTCGTTACTTAGACCATATGAAGATTCGGTTAATGATTTGACAAAAATAACTAAGGCTTTTGGCTTAGCCATGAAGGCTCATGCTGGACAATATCGAAACAGCGGAAAAATCGAACCGCATATTAATCACCCCCTGAGAGTAGCACTTATTTTGACTGAGGAGCTTAGGCTTTTTGATGTCGACTTGATATGTGCCGCATTATTGCATGATATTTTGGAAAAAAAAATGAGCAAGCAAGCAGACTGTAAAAGCGTACTCAGATCAGAATTTGGTGATGATGTCTGTAATATAGTATCGACTGTCACTAGGCCTATCGTCCATGATTCCAACAAAACTAAGGTAGACACCCTGGAAATGTATTTTCAAGAAATCGCAAAGGGTTCAAAGTCTATTAGATACATCAAACTGGCCGACCGTTTAGATAATATTAGATCACTTAAAAGTTCTTTCCATAAATACCAAATCAATAAATACAAGGAGGAGACGTTAAAATATTTGATCCCAATAGCAGAAAGAACCGACGAGAAATTGGTATTGAAATTATCTGTAGCACTCTATGAACTGAAGTGAAAATTGCTGCTTTGAGTGACTGTAGGCGAAAGAAAATTTAAGCATGGGTTTTGACATTAGAGATATATTATATCTTCCATTCTCAAATAGATTTGGCCGTTTTAGTTCGTGACACCGACTTGAAGCAGCGAAATCATGAGGAAGTATTGATATATACCTAATTTGCTGCACGAATTTTATCATATTGTATTAGCGAATACTTGTGCGTTCCTGAAATAACTGAAAGTAAATGAGAGAAGTATCAATAAAATATAACTCGTTCTTTTTTTAAAGAATGCACAACTATCCAGTAAGATGAAAGTGCAGAGCAACATTGATTATTTGAAGATGTCTTTTATATTACAAGTCGTATTTCTTTTGACAATTCCTCATATGCTGGTTTACAATACTGCTCAAGCCCAAATCACTAGTGTAGCAAGTGAACCGGCTGGAGAGTCAAGCAGTAAGTCGAGTCAACCAACTCTAGATTCGTTAGCTTCTCCTAAATCATTAATGGCATCAGTATTTGGACAAGTAAAGAATAACAATAATACTACAAAGAGTACAAACACAACTAGCACCCAATACGCCAAGAATTTACTCGGAGACTCGGCCACCGTTCTGCTTTCAAATCAAATCTTACCTCCAAAGGATTATATCCATATATACGATAGTTTGCCTTACAAAATAACGAATGGCCATCTGACAGCCAAACTTCCATGCGATACAGAATCTAAACCAGCCCTTGAGATATTTACTGGAAAAATCCCTCTCTTGAAGCCATCCGCACTGCGAGTGATAAAGGAGTTGTCAAAGCCTGGATACATGTGTCTGTACTATATTGACATCCCAAAGAAAAATGAGAATAACTTCACCCAAGATAAAAATTCAGCGGATGTAATTACTGACATTGTATTGTATAACCCCACAAGCGTTAAGCAAGTGCTCCCTAATACAAGTAGCATCGTTATTGGAATTAACGAGATAAATCCAACATGGGCTGAACCAGCGAGGAACACGACGGGATTATTATAATACAAAAGAATCCCAATGTGTAGTTTATGGTATTAATGGAAGTAATTACTGGTCTTGCAAATTATTGGCATTTCTCCTTTGTGTTTGTTCTTCTCAATTAATTCCCTTATCCTGCTAACGTCCTTGTGTTGGTATTTGTTCGCATTAATCCTGCCGTTTTCCAAATCTCTCAGGATACTGTCAACAACTGCAAATGATAGGCCAATTTCCCCTTCCGCAGTGTGTTTATTCCATAAACCAGGTCTACTGTCCTTCTTAATGATATTTTCAGATATGCCAATATAGCTTGCCAGTTCCCTCACTTGTGTTTTATATAAATCTGCAATGGGCAAAATATCGGCTGATGCATCACCGTACTTCGTATAATATCCTAGCTTCAATTCACTTTTATCTGTTGTTCCTGCTACTAGCATTTTCATATGAGAGGCAAAAAAATATAGGATGCACATTCTTATTCTGGCCGAGAGATTTCCTTGAGCCAAAGAGTCCGAAGGTAGATCCTTCATGATCTCAAGTTTCTTTTGGCCTATTTCGATAAGTCGGTAAGGCACGCTTAAGTTAGTTGCCAGCTCAATAGCATCATCTGTATCTTCCTTTGGCGTGACTCCTTCCTCTGGCATGAGAAGGCCTAACACAGATGTAGGCCTAAGAGCTTTAACGGCTAATGCGGCAACGACTGATGAATCTATCCCTCCGCTTATGCCAATTACTACTCCAGTTGCCCTTCTTTCCTGGACCTCACTAACGAAAAACTTTTGTACGATATTACAGATTTGTTCCAATAGATATGAGGTGTGAAGATATATAATATACATTTGCTACCAAGATTTACTTTTTCAATTACTCCATATAACCACGTTACAAAATAAATCTTGTCGATCATTAGATGAGAATATCTATCGTTATTCAGTCTAACCTCCTTACATGGGGCACCAAATCTACCAAAACTCGAAATGGAGCGACAATCGTGAGACCGAACGTCACCAGACATTTATTTTAGGTGGATTTGATCTTCTAACAATTATACTCTAGCTATCCTGATTCGATGAGTATTTTTTTGAAGGATGTCCTTATAATTTAGATTAGTACTTTTTCCTCATGATTAAAACCTAGGCAGATTCTCAGAAAGTCAGATGTGCTCGATAATATAATCAGAACAAATGATTCCATAACCAGCTGTGGGGTAGAACAACCTTTTTAGTTGTTGGTATCCTAAATATGCATTGGCAGGTATGAGTGCTGCGAGGATGCTGGCAATAGATGAATGCGAGGAATGGATATGGCATATCTTAGATTGTACTAAGGATTGTGGTTTTGAGTATATCTCAGACGTAGATAAAGAATTTCTGATTTTTAATACAAATGACTTTTTTGCGGATATGAAAGCTTTACAGAAGATAAAGAAAATCACAGGCATGATACTTGTGCAGATGAGTACCCATAATTGTCATACTCAACTATGGTTTGCCAGAAGCAGAAATCAAA
>JBQCDO010000166.1:0-2904 GCA_051961195.1 Nitrososphaeraceae archaeon
ATATTATAATAAAGTTGCTCTTGAATGCTTCTGTACGAAATGCGACATGTTTATGTATTATGCACATAATGTGCTCGACTATAGAAAAAGCGTAGTTGATTTATATTCTGAAGGTACCAGATATCTCTATGGAAGATGTTCACAATGTGATACAGATTCACTCCGTTTCCCCATCGTCTAATATAGTCGTCATGAGCGCATCATATAGCCGCAGCCAGATATTGAGCTTGTTCATTTTACGTCGACGTGTATTTTTAGTGTTTAATGCAGTATGAATTAACAGGTACATGCATAACAGAATAGAAGAAAAGAATTATGGAATCGCTACCTCAACCATAAAGAAACACGATAAGGGGGTTTTTTATAGACTCCTGATAGTTTCTCTACTTTTCTGTCCGTACCTACTACCCATTTTGTAATATATCATCTAGGACACTAGATTTTTACAATATTAGACACAATATTGACCAGTCTACTACATTTCGTGTATTCGATTGAACTTTATTTTTATATGAAGACACGTCTATTATAAGTATAATCCATATAATAGCTAAAATTGTACCGCATGCTGATGTACAATAGCTAGTTAAGACATAAGATCTAGTGCTGTTTTTAATTCTCCTATTTCTGATTCAATTGCACATCTATCGATTTCATCTCTAGAATATTTTAATAGCTTTTCGCATGCTTCCAATTCAGCTTGTAATATATCCTTTTTATCGAGACAAATTGTGTAAAACTGATCTACAAATGCGTATGTTACTTTTCTGACCCTAGCTTTGCAACTACAAGTTCTGGCTATCATTACAATGGTATCAGTATTAGCAATATTCATCTTAATTTATATCACTACCAGATCGATCATGCAACAATTTCTCTTTTTTGTATTCAACCATCAAAATCTCCTTGATTCTCTCATTACATGCAGAACGATATACTTTCTTAACGAACATTAATATTTTTTAGACGCATAACTAATAAACTTGAGTTAACAACGTTAATCATAATCATTACAACTTAATAACTCGCTCTTTTGATGAACAGTAGATCTTCCACTGTTATCGTGGGCCGAATAATTCATTAAGAACCTTTCAAATCGATCGTGGATCTATCTTTTAGCTTCATCTTTTAGCTTCAAACAATTTCAGTATCAGCTTCCGCACAATATGTCCAGTCAGAATTCTGCGCTTCAGCGAAGTTAAAACTATATATGCCACTACCTTCGATACGAACTATTTATAATTGCTACCCAAAATAACTTTGAGGATAATAAATAATATTCTAGTTTTATTCTTTTCTTATTACATAGACTTCTTTTCTTTCTTTGACTTAAATTTGCAAGTTAAGTCTCATTTGGTAGATCTATGTACTGTTTCTATATTAGTTACAAGAAGTTTTTCATACAATTCAGATTCAGTAGTCGATGTAAGAACTGCGGCATTACAAGCAAGGTTACGCGTATCAAACAATATAGCTGAAAAAAGATTGTTAAGCTTTTATACTCACAAATTCAGAGATCATGGCTTGTTAATACTAAATTTGCCTAAGTTGGCATTTCAAATAATCCTACATTGTTTTCTTTATTCCATTACATTCCAATTTAATTATGCAAATGTATACGGCGGCTTATTATATTACAGCTCCTAGCTATTAAGAAATAATAGAAATACTAGATGTCATTATCATTATTCATAATCTATGACTAGTTAAAATTCGCTCTATTATAATGATCAATAAACTTGTTCCACTTTTCATTAGGTAGCTTTATCACGTATCACGATATTGTTAAAAAATAAATAAATGAATAAAATATGACTCATCGATCAAAGTAATGGTCTGATCATAAACGTGCTTTTAAATTATCTAGAGGCAGCAGATGCTATCCTCACAGATCTGCACATGAAGCAGTTTTAATCGAGCATATTTCTACAGATGTCAAAAAAGTTTTGGGCGATTGATTTAATTTATAAAGGCTAGTTTATCTCAGAATATCGAGGTAGTTGCATTAGATATAATTCCCATTATGATTAAGGCTATGAAAGGTAATTCCGAATGATTCTACTGTTAAGTCATAGAACACAATCTCGATATTCCATTGCCTAATATAGGATACTTTGGTGCAGTAATATCACCTTTTACAACACATCACTTGACGGATAAAAGAAAACATCTCTTTATGAATAAATTTACGATATGCTTTATCCTACTAGTGTCATTTATAATTTAGATCATGTATCATCACCTTCAATGGAACAACATAAAAATTCCTCAAAGCTATACGTTATGCCAATAAAAGAGGCAGCACCAATAGGTTATTACCTGTAGAAATCGGCTTCAATGGCTTGTTAATATTGGTTTTGTAGACGTAGACTATTATTGGAAAATGACTTAATTTGCTTTATTGGTAGGATATAAAATGTGATTATAACAAGAGTCTGAATGCTATCCAACACCATAATAATCAATAACTTCAAGTATCACGGGAAATTACTGGTATTAGACAATCGAAATTTATACTCCTATCATACTAGAAAGGGCTCTGTTCACTTAACGATAAATCTATAGCTTGAAGACGCCTTATTCCGTTTGTGCTTACTAGAAATAAAACGCCTTCAGAATACGTATGTTATGGTATGTATTTGTATTTTTCAGGCTTATCGCTTAGAAGAACGGCTCAACGATTGTCTTATTGCATCAAACGAAACCATGTAACAATATGGAATTGGATACAAAAGTATCATCCCATAAAGATATCATCAAAAAGCAAAAAGATATCAGAATACATAGTTGATGAAACATTACTTAAAGTTGGTTCAGAATATATCTGGCTCTGGGTTGGTTGCTATTGAGCCAGAAAACAGGAATATTCTAACACTATCTATATCAAAGGAAAGAAACAAACAT
>JBQCDO010000167.1:0-24803 GCA_051961195.1 Nitrososphaeraceae archaeon
GATATAATTGTTCCGACAGTTATAGCAGGTGTTCTGACTGCCGGAGTTGCTGCGATTCCTGCAGCTGCAGTATCAGGCTATAGGGCACATGCATTTGAGAAACATTTCTGGGACCACATCAAAAAGATATTGTCTGACATCGGAAAAGAAAACGCAGCTATGTCTGAACCTGTAGTGGTGACGCCATAAATTAAGCTGGTAGGCTAGTTACAGGACTATGACTACCTTATAGCTCAGCATCAGAATTTGTGAATAGGAGATAAGGAGTATAAGGTATTCAAGTTTGACACTTGCGATAGAAACCAACAAACTGCGATCCAGAACGGATTTTTTCCTTATCTTTCTTACGGATTTTTTGACAACAGATCAGAGGATAGTGAGCAAGAGTATTCTTCAATATTTGGACGACTTAACCCTCGGCTAAGTGCAATGCCAATTTAGATTTGTAATTAAGTTATTACAAGTCCAATCCACTCTATAATATCAAAATAATTCCAGTAATTATACAATATATCTACTATGTTAGCTAGATAAAGGCCGAAGCTAATTCGGAAATCTTTTCTTGCCACGACCTATATTTAATTATGCCACTTGCGACGAGAATTCCATTTGCACCTAATTGTAGAGCTCTGGAAACATCTGATTTATCCACGATTCCTGCTCCACAAACCATCCCTGTAGAATCAGAATTGTCAGTTACTGCCTTTACTGAACTTGAAATTATTTGTGGCGCTTCCTTCGATATAGCCTTACCACTACCTATTAGCTCCGGCGGTTCGATCGCAACGAAATCAGGCCTGAACTTCGCTATCTCGACTACCTCGGCAGGTGTCCTTGCACATACTATGGATATCATATTAAGTTTTTTTAATGTCTGGACCAAATTTGATATACTTATCATGTCTATCCTGTGTTCACTATGATTTATCAAAGACCCTATACCTCCATACGACTTGGCAATTTCTGGTACAAAGTAGCCAGTACTCGATCCAGAATTGGCATCATCTACGTGCTGACATATTACAGGAATATCTATAATATTTGCTACAGTCCACAGAGAAGGCTGCGGCGGAGCTAAAACTATCTCTACTCCTAGGTCATCACTGACTTTCTCGGCCGATTTTGCAAGTTCTAATGTCTTTTCTCCAGAAATCTCTAGGTAGTTCTTAAAATTTAAAATTAGGGGATTCTTCAAATGATTAAATAGTTGTTCTTTTTCTTACATTTATTATCTTAACTATAGAAATGTCATGTATATATTTAGAAATTTTAGTTCGAATGTCAATTGGCAATTATGATATACCTCGTCGCTCAGCTGCTTTATTTTCATTCTATTTTTAGGAGGTCGTAGTTGTATCAATATCTTTAAATTTTTTATTCAATTTGGCCATCCTTGCTTCATAGCCTTTATTGTATTCTAGCTCCTCTGGCACCAAAGTCGCAGGATGAATAAAACCTTGGTTTCTAATGATCATTGCCCTCTCAGAGGCCCACATTCTTTGAAGATCCCAGTCTGCAGTACCAAATCCGTCATGTGGACCTGTCAACTTACCATTATGCATACTAAACACAAGACAAGAGACTATTGGTATGGCATAGTTCAAACTCGCAGCTGAATTTAGCCTTACAGGCATGAGAGGCATATGATGGCTCCCACGAGTGTTACCTGCTACAAAATGTGGATTGTTAAATGCGCTTCCAGCTTCTTCTGTTGCAGGAAAGTTCTTTTGCGTTCTCACTATCGCGATCGGATCGTCCTTTCCTACATATGTACCAGCAATATTGTGAAGTCTATCTGTAGATGCTGATACAATAACATCTCCGTCTGAAGATACAACCGAATGAACTACATACCTTCCGGGATACATCAGTGCTGCCTCAAGTTCTGGTTTGTCTTCCCACATTTTAAGATCTGCGATCTTGCCTGCAATAACGTCCATGATTCGAAAGGTTACCCCTGATGCTAATTGTTCATTAATTAGAAGTCCGGTGTTACTCCTGGCATCGACAAACATTCGCCAAAGAGGAAAGTTGAACGCCCCCGGTTCGGTCTTATCAGCTGCAAATATGCAAAATACCTCACTTGGACGTTCTTCCATCTCAATCTCTGCGACGCCAGGCCCCATGCCTCTTACATTTCCTGAAAAAGCGTCCTTCAAAAGATCTTGACCTGCACCATACAATCCTTGTTCTTTGGCAATCTTAGTTCCCTCACTGAAGGCATCCCAGGCGAGTTGATGAATCTGTTTATTATCAATCCCCAATGTGTGGGTCATGACAATGTGTATATCGTCGCCACTGAAGCCAATATAGTGGTCAATTAGCATCCCTTTTGATCTGGATGAAACATGATCCTTTACTTTTTGAATCAATTCTGAACTGGGACAAGTATGACCTCCAATTGCTCCAATGTCGGCTTTGATTGCAGATAATGTAATTTTCATTTTCTAATGCTATTGTTGTTTTGGGTGTGCTTCTTAAAACTTTTACGACTATCATTACCTATATATTGATTTGTGGCCTCCAAGAATTTCATCATTTTATCAATATCCACCTTTGCTTCATAATCTTAATTTTAGTTAATAGTAATGTCAGCATTTGGAGTAAATGATCCGCATATTAAATCAATTCAATTTCAATTTTGGCTTATCGAATAACTAATGATGCATTAGATGATGCATTAGATGTAGCAACTTCATAATATTAGTTGCAGGATAATTATCGAAGAGAGGCTTTTTATTGAAAATTTTATCCTAATTCCCAGTGTAAGATTGAGTTACTAGTTAGAACTATCACTAAAAGATTCAAACTAAATTTTTCAACACCTAATCATATGTCTTACAGCTCAATTTTCAAATAGGTTCAGATAGTAGTGATTCAAGTCGAGTTCTATTATCAGAGATGAAGCTCTATCACAGTTAAAAAATATATAGATTCGAATTAGAAGTATCGGATAGTAAGGTTATCAGTAAGAAGTCGCGGTCAATATTCAAGTACGATTTGAATTAGCATAATAAATCCCTATTTTAGGACCAACCCACAAAATACTTGTATCTTTTCTCAACCTCTTTATTGTTTCCTTCGATAACCTTCTTCGTTTCTGTCTGGAGTCTGTTGTTAGCGTACTCTCTAAACTTTTCTCCATCCTCACTTTCGGGAAATTTTGATAGGGAATATTGAAAATGACCCATAAACTCGACTGCTTTGCTACGGAATTCTTCTCTCGTAGGCTTCAAATTTCTCGATACTTTAAACCATGTAGAAGCACATGCAGTAGCGTAAATCTTCGCCAAGTCTTCTATTAAACGATCTATTTCAAAAAAGTCTTGCATTATTCATGATCATTAAAAATTGGCGGCTTATAAAATTAATCATTCATTTGAATTTACAACGCCAATAAGATTTGCCCTAACAAGCCGCTATTATCGGCAAATATATTTTAAATGAAAAGCTTTGATGTATATTAATGATATGTACAATGAGAATCCATACTGCAACGCTCCTAGTAAGCAAGTGATTCCACAGGCTTTCAGGGACCAGATACGGTTGTAAATAACCACGAAATTGTGCTACGCACCAAATTTTTTGTGTGTAGTGTACCCTTAATAATGCGTGTCAACGCCCAAATGACTTTTAGTGGTCTCGAAATCATGTAAAGTCTAACAGACATCATTACTACCATAGTTGATCAGGTTCCTCGTTTCGACTAGTCGGACCGCATCATTTTGTTTTATATTTATGTGCGAGAATTCTAAACAAAGTCTGTGTTGCAAGGACTCCTTCTCGATAATCATTATTTTTTATGCCCACTTCTACTAAATCCACTCCCACGAGCGTGGACGAGTGACTTATGCTCTTAATTATTCTAAGAATTTGAAAAGGGTCTAACCCAAAAGGTTCTGGTGTGCCTGTGCATGGCACGTAAGGTAGATCGTAGACATCGATATCAAAAGATATGTAGATATTCCTATTTCTAGTAACCCTCTGCAAATGATTGAGAAGCTCATCTATTCTATTGTGAACCCTCCAAGCATCGAAGGTAGTCACTCCAAATGCCTCGGCCGTTTTATTTTCGTGACTATCGGCCTGGCGAATACCGATCTGAATAATATTTTTGCCAGAAATGTGTCCTTCTTTTATAAGATGGTAAAAAGGTGTAGTATGACACAATCTAAGATCATCATATCCTTCTTTCATATCTCTGTGGGCATCAAAATGGATAAGAATGGGATTTTCCTTGGACACTTCCTTTATCTGAAAATAGGAGACAGTATGCTCTCCTCCAAGCAGCACAGGAATTTTATTCGTGCTAAGAGCGGCCCTGGAGACTTTTGAAATCTTGTCATCAAGATACCTAAAGACAGACTTGATGTGGTTATACCGATTTCCTCCCTTGGTCTTGGGTATCTTGATATCTCCTAGGTCGTAAATTCTCGCCCTCTCGTAAATTTCGATCTTTTCTTCAAAAACAAATGTTTCAGTTTGACGAGCAGATGTGATTCGTATTGCTTCTGGACCTCTTGCAGTACCTTTTCCAAAACTGGTCGTCAGGTCTAATGGAACGCCATAAAATATCACCTGAGCTTCATCAAGAGTAACTGATTGGGGTATATCCGCAAATCCGTATCCCGCTTTTGTTTTCTCGGGTATGATAAACATCTGGTCTAATCCATCAATAGTCATTTTTCAGAGTACCAGGTTAGACCTTCAACATTAAAACGCTTTTGTCATTAATAATATCTGTGAGTCTCACAAGTAAATTCAATCGGGGACAACAATGCAGCATTAATTACGTCTTCAAACCGAAGATATCGAATATTACAAATTTGGATTCAGTTATTTACAATGTTCACTCAAATAGATGTCTGACATCCCCTTCCAAAATTCCAGATTCGCCATGTAGTCTGTCGATATGTTTCGAAAGGCCATCTTTGGTATCAAAGGGAGACTGGCAGTATGGACATACTATACTGAATTTACTCAAGTCTTTCATATATGCTATAGCCTTGGTATTAATAATACAAGCTGGCGTTCCGGAGATGGCTGTATCTTCAGAAGCCATGGATAATGTTTCCATACTCTGGTAAATATCTTCTCTAGTGACAACTCCTAAAACTGCAGCATACGCATGAACCATTACCTGCCTAATACCATGCTTGTCCATAACAGCCAAGGCTTCCTTAATTGTTGAACTTGGGCCCAAAGCAAGAACAGGACATGTCATTATCTCTCTCAACTTAACTTTCGATGGATTTCCATTTTGGGAAATCACTTTGAAGAGAATATCAGTCTTGCTCACAATCCCAATTACTTCCCCGCGTTTAGATACAAGTACGCTTCTGCTATTTTTCTCTCTCATCATCTTTGTAGCCTCGTCAACTGAAGCGTCGCTTTCAAGGATGACAACATCTGGCTTCATGAGGAGCCCTACACGAGAAGATAGCAAAGATGTCATCGTATTAGGAATGTTCTGTTCCACACTGTATTTAGGCACATGATTTATTTATAGCTAATGGTCCAACTATCGAATTTATAATTAATCGATAAAAAATAGATTAGATCCTAAATTATGTATTTCCAAATTGTATATGATGTTATTAAATCAAGGGCGATTGCAAATCTTCATAATGAGCAGTTGGATTGAATTAAACAATAATAACCATGCCTTTTGAGCTGATAACCTTATACCAATACAGATGAGGTACAAGAAAAACCAAACGCATTATATGTCATATGAGATCTTCATACATTCCAGAATAGTTCATCCAAACTACGTTGCCGCGGCTTCCCCAAAAGCGTCTTAAAATTGAAATTAAGAGATGATAGTAATTGGTCAAAGGTAGCTTCCATGGTAGCAAGGTATTTCTCGATGTCGATATCTTCGGCAACTGCGAGTTCTACTGGCTTGACCCCATCTCCTGTCTTTGTTTTCACATAGGATATGATATCGCCGGCTTTGATTAACCTTCCATTGTCAGTTAATAACTTCGCGGCCTTGATATGCTGCGGAAGACCTTTGAAGGTTTCTACTTCTTTCTCCTTGCCATGCAACGCAATATTTTTTGTAGTTTGATTGTTCGACATTTTCTTACCATACTTTTCTGGCGACTTATTTACCATCACATTGAAACTCAGATCATTTAGAGGGATCTTCTTTAGCTCTAATCCCTTTGCATTTTCTTGGATTATATTTTTGATTTTTTCCCTAGCAGATTCAAAATCCTTTTCCGAATCGACTTTACTCAAAATACTCAAAATTTCATAAAATGCGTTACGGATGAATGGGGGCGTATGAGATTTCTTTCCAGTAAGCCCCTTTACATCGACAGTTCCGTCTGTAAGTACTCCGAGGTAGTTCTTTTTGAGCTCACTGAATACAACGTAGCGATATTGTTTGTCAATCTCTAAATCAACTCCTAATCTTGTTCTCGCCCACAATGAGATCTCTTCAACCTTATTTGAGGAGGGATTCTTTAAAAAAAGGGAGTCTGTATCACCATAGATCACCTCAATACCTATTTCCTTGCATCTCTCAATGGTAGAAGTCGTAGTTACTCTTCCGATTGCGGCAGTAGCATCTGCTACTGGTAAACAGTAAAGAGGGAAAATCTCTGCGCCCATAACGCCATAACTGGCGTTAAGAATAACCTTAATAGCTTGACTTACTACATTGTACAATTGGCGTTCTTCTGGTGTAATTGATTTATTCTTTGACAGATGTTTATAATAATTAACTCTTAGATCCCGTAACGAACCTATTAATAGTGAAGTCAGACCCCTGTTTACTTTGCATATCCAATGTGTCGTTCCAGGTACTTTTTGGTTAGGATCTTCCTTGCAAGATTGATGCACGCAATTAACTGTTTCGTATGAAAGATTGTGGACTTTGATAATACTAGGGTACAAGCTAGCGAAATCGACTACCACTACTCCAAAATGAATCCCTAGCTTGGGCTCAACCACTAAGCCCCCACGATATTTTTTTTCTTTGATGATTGCAGTAGTCGACGCGGTACCCTTTTCCTGCAGTTCGTCTCTTCTTGGTATGAGGAACCCGTTAAGTCGATGCTCATAGTATAGCATTCCTCTAATCCATTGATTAACACCAAAACGCGCAATATCATCTATTGATAATCGTCCTATTCTCGCAATAACTACTATTAATTTCATCAATAAACTATCATTAAAGCTAGTCAACCTATATGTTAGGTCTGCATCCTTTAAGCAGTACATGGCAAGTGTTTCGATGGGTAGTTCTGAAATATCACCGTCAAATTCAAGTTTGGTATCGTCGAGTAGCGCTTCGGAGATTGCATTTAAAGTATGCTCAGAATATTTGTTACTAAAGGCATAGATCTGAACAGATCGATTTTGAAATGTTCGAAACAGATCGATATGTATACCATATTTTAGTTGTACAGGTTCTGCCTGAATTCCACGTTTAATGAATGTCTCGCGCTTTATTATGATAGGTACTTTGTCCTTTGGTATAATTTGTGATCTATCAGGATCAATTCTTGGATCCTGCGACCTAGCATATAAATATGGTAAGTCAAAATCATCTCCATTGTAGGTAATGACGATCGGATATGAAGCTATTATCTTAAAAGCCTCCTCTAGCAGGTCCTTTTCTGTATAGTAGATCTCTGCTTCAGGTATCAATGCCTGGCTGCTTTCATGTTGTTTATTCTGATTTAACAACAACACTTTCCTGTATCCATCACTAGCCACAAATCCAACAGCAGTAATACGACGATCATGATCCCTAGGAGTAGGCATTCTTCCTTCTTCAGATTCAACCTCTATATCTACCGAGACTCGCTTGATCTCAGGAATAGGTTGGTTAAGTAGATTTGCCCATCTTGTAATTTGCTTCTGGTAGCGAATATCCTCTGCTTTTTCCGATGAGACTTTCAGTTTATTCCACAATAGGTCTTCCAGCTCTTCACGTACTTTGTCTGAAATGTCCATTTCATGGGTCTTGATTTCGTTACCTATTCGAAGATAAAATGTACCAGGAATTAAACCTGTATCGTAAAGGTAATTTTCGTGATATTTGATATCTGCTTCCCATGCCTTTACCTTTTCACGGATACTATTTTCTGTCCCACCAATAGATAGCGGATCAGGTGCACTAATTTTCAGGATATCGATCAATTTATCCGATATCAGATCACGTCTTTTCACATTTTCGATGGTATATTTTCTTTCCACTTTGGCGACTTCTTGAGCTCTGGCCGCATATTGTAATTTAGTGTAACAGTACGGTTTATGATTCGTCCGATCTCGCCAAATGTATATGGATTCATCTTTAGGACTATAAAATTTTAGATACACCTTTTGCTCTTCTCCTGAATATATCGCCGATAAAAGAAGGGCTGGGGTATTTTCGGGCAGCTCGGATAAATCGCCAAATTTTTTTTCTCTGACAGTAAAATGTTCCTCCTGATGTGCCAACGATATTATATGGTCAATTGTGAATCCTATTAAATGTTCATCTTAACCTAGGAAATGCAGGACCAACCAACCACGGAATTTAGGTTAGGTTCGCCTGCTATCTGAAATATCCCAATTATAAGCTGTACATTGAGTTCCTTACACCACGCTACGTTTATGCCTTGGTGTAGTCAAGCCCCTATGAATGGGGGAATATAACTACACTCTCGTAGCTATTCATTATCACGCTATTATTCCTTCATCAAGGGTTCAAGTTATATTTTCCATTCTCATTCTATTCTTCTCTCTTCTTTGAATAAATACAATTCCGAGTAGATACAACGCAATCATTGGACCCGCTATAAACCACATTGTGACTCCACTCCCATCAGGAGTTATTATGGCACCAAAAACAACCAAGATTATAATTGCATAGCGAAAGTTCTTTTTCCAGAAATTGACATCAATCATACCAGTAAGTGTAAAGGCGTACATTATCATTGGAAGTTCAAATGCGATACCAAACCCAAGAAAAAATTGTAAAACAAATGAAATAAAATCGTTAACATTAAAGAAGGTCTCAACTCCAATAGCCTGACCGTATTTATACAAAAAGCCAAGCGTGAATGGAATTACAAGGATATAGGAAAGTATTATTCCTGAAATAAATAGGGCGATAGTCGGCAGGATGATGTTGACGATTAGGCTCTTGTTAAATTTTCTTTCAAATGCCGGAGAGATAAAACCAAATATTTCTTTAATAATGATCGGCATCGATCCAAGCACTCCTAATAACATACCCACGTATATTTGAGCAAAAAATGCCTGACCCGGCGAGGTCTGTATTAACTTTACTTCGGGTGGAAGTAGCGTATCTCTCATATAAGACGTCAATTGAACTGCAATGTTATTAATTGGGTCGGGCACTGGATAATATAAGTATGAATCATTCAGAGGTTTTAAGCCAAAGCTCATGCAGAATATTGTAATAATTGCTATAGAAATTGCTATATGAAAAATTCTAACACGCAATTCATTGATGTGTTCGTACATTGTCATATCTGCTGAGGGCATGTTTTGATCGTCAGTACTAGAAAACGTCTGTCCGGAATATAATTGTGTAATTTCCGTAAATCAGAGAACTGACTTTGCCAAAACAAAAATCCTCGATTGATGCTATATTAAGGTGATATGACATATCAATAAATCTAAATCACATCAGCAAATTGCTGCAACCTGTTTTCCTAAATATCATCAAGACTCCTCTTTAGCTAATAAAGTAATGCCATTACAAGACTTTCTACTGCCCTCAGAAAATGTGAAGTTTTATAGCACTTCCTTAGTCAGATACGGAATTAAAAAATATAGAGTCGTGATAACTGATAAGAGATTGATTCTGTATGCACAGCGTGGATACATTATTAAATCTGATGATATTGTCAGTGAAGGCTTAGATAGGATCCAGGGATTGGAGTATTCGGTAAGAGGGTTTATCTTTAGAATGGCAAAAATTTCTATTCAATGCCTAACGAAATTGGAATTATACGGCCCAGTTTCTGAAATCAATCCGTTATTTCATACAATGCAATCTCTTATAAATATTGGACCACAGCTATAGATCTCGAAATTGTTTTTTGCAAAGGTGAATTTGATTCAACACTACTCATTATAACCATAACTAAACTACTGAAACTTGACTAATTCTCATACAAATTAAGAATATAGTATGATCTTGCTCGATGAGCTGGTAAAGCATTCTTCACAAGTCAAACATAAAATATTATTAGAAAGTGAATAGCACACAGGGCATTCCACTTGTGGCTGGACAATCAGCTCGAGTCAGAACGGAACGGCATCAACTATTGAGTTAAAGAAACCTCAATGTAAACGTCGTCAGGTATTTTTAATCTCATAAGCTGCCTGATAGCTCTATCGTCGGCACCCAAGTCAATTACTCTTCTGTGTATACGCAATTCGTATTTATCATATGTATTTGTTCCTTGTCCACAGGGAGATTTTCTAGTTACAACTCTCATTTTCTTAGTGGGAAGAGGGTGTGGTCCTTTCAGCTTTATACCACTTTTTTCGCCAAGACCCTTTATCTCTGAGCATACACCTTCAAGTGTAGAAAGGTTTGTACTGGTAAGTTTTATTCTAGCTTCTTGCGGCATTCCAAAAATTCACTTTACTTTTTAGAGGGATCATATTTCTCTGTAACTGACTTAACTACGCCAGCTGCTATGGTTGTTCCCATATCCCTCAAGGCAAATCTTCCAATTTCTGGAAATTCCTTGAATGTTTCAATAGCCAACGGTCTGACTGGCTTAATCCTTACAACTGCAGCGTCACCGGTTTTCAAAAATTTAGGCTTTTCTTCTACTACTCCTCCAGTCTTTGAGTCAATTTTGGCGACAAATTCCGAAAGTGTAGCAGCAACTTGGGCAGTGTGTGCGTGTAGGACTGGTGTATATCCGGGGGCCATTGCGGTAGGATGATGAATTACTATAATCTGTGCCTCGAATTCTTTGACCACAGTCGGCGGACTGCTAGCAGCGCCAATCATGTCTCCACGCTTTATTGATTTTTTGTCAACACCTCTGAGGTTAAAACCTATATTGTCGCCAGCTTCAGCAGAATCCATCTGTGTATGATGAGTCTCGATACTCTTGACTTCACCATTGACGCCAGATGGCATTACGACTACCTTGTCGTTAGTCTTAACTATGCCAGTCTCAACTCTGCCAACTGGTACTGTACCGACACCTGTTATGGAATAGACATCTTGTACCGGGATCCTTAAAGGCTTTCCAATCGGTTTTTCAGGCGCTTCAAACATATCTAGAGCTTCCAGAAGAGTAGGTCCCTTGTACCAAGGCATATTTTCAGATTTCTTAATTAGATTGTCACCTTTCCATCCAGATACTGGAATGAATTGAACTTTGCTAGTGTTATACCCGACAAGTTTCAACATTTTTTCGGCTATTTCCTTAACTTCTTTATATCTCGCCTCTGAATAGCCTGAATCATCCATTTTATTCAAGGCTACTATCATTTGGCTGACTCCAAGGGTTCTTGCCAAAAATGCATGCTCCCTAGCCTGACCGCCAGGCTCAGTTGCTGCTTCTGTCTCACCTGGCTTGACTGAAATTACCAAGACCGATGCATCAGCCTCGGAAGCGCCGGTTATCATGTTCTTTATAAAGTCTCTATGCCCTGGTGCGTCAATTAATGTGTAAAAGAACTTTGAAGTTTCAAATTTTTGAAAGGCCAAGTCGATCGTGATACCTCTATCCCTTTCATCTTTGATACTATCCAAAACCCAAGCATATTTGAAAGTATCACCCTTACCTGTTGCCTCAGATTCCTTAGCAAATGCTTCGATAGTCCTCTGGTCAATAACTCCCATATCGACCATTAAATGACCTACACAAGTCGATTTACCATTATCAACGTGACCTGTAACCACCAAATTCATATGTGGTTTTTTGCTTTCGCTCATAATCGTAAAGCGATGTTAGGGCTTTATTTGTATTTCGATATAGATGAAAATTATTATCCAATTTCTGTAATTGTATTTTGTTTGTGAGCGGGGCGTTCTGCTAGAACATCTCATCTAATGAAGTGCTTACTTGGGCTGGGATGCATATACACATCAGTACGGTCGAAACTGTAATTATTAGGGATCTACAATCTAAAATTATCCCCGCTGAGAAAAATTACATCACATGTTTATACACATAAAAGCTATATTTCCTATTTTACTCTACCATAATCATCTTCTATTCTTGTAATATCATTTTCATCAAATCTACCATACGAAATCTCTAGCACAATACAATCCTCATACGCCTTGATTCTGTGCTTGACACCAGTACCTATCTTGATATGTTCGCCTTCTTTCACGGAAACCTTAGCCCCATCAAGCTCTACTTCTGCTGTACCCTTTAATATCTTCCAGAATTCCCATCTATGCCGATGATATTGAAGGCTTAGTCTTGAGTTCGAGTTGATATAAATCAACTTTACTGTGCAGAATTCATTTTCGTGAAACTTTTCAAATTTTCCCCAAGGTCTAATGTCTGTATAAACTTCCACATAAGGAAAAGTGATAGAGACTAAATAAAATTTCCTCATGTAGTCAAATGTGATTGTAAGCTTAAATGAATTTCCCACGCGAGAAGCCTCTAGTTATGTATATTTTATTGAGATCTTGCTTTTGCGACAGTCTGATTAGCTCTACCCTATACTTATAGGGTATACTGTCTAATTAACTGCAATCTAATTCTTGAGCAACAAATTGTTTATATTATATCTGGTATTAAGTCTAGCAAATATAAATGACAGGCATTTCTGCTAGGTGCATTACTAATTGTCACTGAAACCCAATGTACTACTAGCGATATGCAGCATCAAATAATATCGTACAAGTATGAAAAATTGCGGTGCTGATCAAGCCACGGCTAGCAACAGTTTTCGACCATCTAGCTCTACATCTTTATATTTCACTTTTTCAATTGGCTGCTTCGTTACCACTACTGACCTCACTCTAACTAGATAAACTAACTCTTCTTTTATCTCAGCGATTGCATTAATATCTTCATTGTCAAGATATGCGACATAAGCTGCAGAGAGAATATCAGTTGGATTATAGCCCTGTTCTTTTCTTACCTGCTGTAAGTTTCTTGCCAAATCCCTAAGGACACCTTTTGCTATCAATTTATCGTCACGTCCTGTAGAAACAAAAACGATCAAGTCGCCCTGTCTTGCCAATTCATATCCTTCAGATGCCTCGTAAGACAATTCTATATCTGACAGGGAAAGCGTGATTTCCCCACCATCATAATTCAATTGGAAGCTACCGTTGGAATGAAGCGATCGTAGTATTTCAGATTTATCCATTTCATCAAATGCATGCCTAACTAATAGAATTCTTTTATCTTTCAGTCTTGGAGCAATATTTTTGGTTACAAGTGTGGCATTTACGACGATAGGGAGATTGCTTTCAAGTAAATTAGAAATGTGTTCAACTGGTAGTGCTGGATCTGTTATACTCACAACCTTGTACTCTTCAGTGTTTAGTTGATTTTTGAGTACTTCTCCAATTCCTTGTTCATTAATAAAATTAGGATTAAGGCATCCAACTAGCACTTTATTTACTGGCCAACGCCTTTTTAAATGGCCTTTTGTTCTGGCAGCATTTGCAAGCGATATTATTTCCTTCACTATATTAAAACTGCGTTCAACATTCCAATTTACAAGATATTCATCAAATTTGGGCCAATTTTCAAGTATAATGCTTTCTTTTTCCTTAAAGCACTTTTGGTACAGATATTCAGTGATAAATGGCGCTAGCGGATGCAGAAGCTTTTCTAATACGAACAATGTATGACCTAAGACAGAATATATTGCAAGTCGCCTCTTAAGTGACTCAACATTGTCTTCCCAAATATCATTTCTTATTATAGGAACGTATGTCTGACTAACAATATTTATCACATATTCGTCAATGGCTTTTGCGCCATCGTGAAATCTACAATGCTCAAAACTATTTGTGACAGTATCAATTAATTTTTGCAGCTTTGAAAGAAGCCATATTTCCGCAACACCAAGGGAATCATTCTCGATTGCCCACTTCAGACTGTGAACATGTTTGTCAAATCTGTCGTAACTACTATTTTGTTCGAAATAGATATGAAGAAAATATAAAGTACTAAGTATTTGATGGGGTCGACTTGCCATTTCTTTAACACTAAAGTTTAATGCCTCAATCGGAGATGACTTCCACATAAAATAAAAACGAACCAAATCTACAGCACTATCAGTGAGTAACACTTTTGCATCAATAACATTTCCAATGCTCTTGCTCATCTTATTGCCGTTTTCATCCAACACATGGCCTTGAAAAAGAAATGAATGGTAAGGTGCAATCGGGGAATGATTCAGTATCACGTTCTCAATTAAAAGAGTATATGCCCAGCCTCTTGTTTGGTCGATACCTTCAGTTAGAAACGCTGCAGGAATTGTTTTCTGAAATTCCAGATTTGTTAACGAGGCATATGGAGCGGCCCCGCTATTGTGCCAAGTGTCTAAAACAAAAGGCTCTCTTTGCATATTAGCGCCGCACTTCTCACATGTAATTTCTATTCTATCAATTTCAGGACGATGCAATGCAAAATCAGGACCATCTGGGAGACTAAGGGCCTTCTCCAATATCTCATTCCTAGAAAAAAGATATTCTTTATGTCCACATTTGATACATGCCCAGATTGGAAGGGGTGTTCCCCAAAGTCTCTCTCTTGTAATGCACCAAGGAACCTTTTCTTTTATAATTTCCAAGAATCTATTCTTCGGCGGTTCATAAAAATATTCTACGTTTTTTGCTGCATCAATAGGAGCATTTTCGAGACTGTCTATCATATAGAAATATTCTCTTCTTGCAAGCCAGACTACCTTGTGATGAGATCTCCAGCATGTAGGATATTGGTGGTTTATTATACCCAACTTAACCAAGGAACCAACTCTTTCTAGGACCTCAGTGACCTTTAGGTCCGCATCTCTTACGAACATTCCATTAAAAACGCCAGCCTTATCTGTGAAGTGAACAGCGTCGTCAATAGGAGCAAAGATCGGAATCTTTCTCCTCACAGCAATTTCGAAATCCTCTTCTCCATTTGCTGGAGATATATGTACTATACCGCTACCTGTCTCAATATCTACGAATGGTTCGGCCACAACAAAATGTATTGAGTTAGATAGCCGATTTAATTCTGGAATTAAATCTAAAAATGGGTGAATATAGTGCCTCCCATCTAGTTCGTTTCCGGTTATCACCCTATCGACTGAAAAATCTTCTATATGCAATTCTTCCATTAATCCCCTCAATCTGTTTTCCGCGACTATCCATTTTTCATTTTTAACCGTAACAAATGCATATTTCGCATTAGGATGTACGCCGACTAACTCATCCGTGACTACAGTAAATGGCATGGTAGTCCACACAATTATGTATGCTTCCTCACCAGCAAGCTTTACCTTATAATATAACGATGGGTCTTTAACAGCGGCATATCCTTGCTTAATCTCAGCATTGCTCAATGAAGTTTGACATGACGGGCAATACGCCACAACACGGAACCATTCCTTTAGGATGCCGTATTCCCATGCCTTTCTTAGATAATGCCATTCTCGTTCAATATATTCATCCCTAAACGTCCAATATGCAAGTTCATAATCAAATGACATTCCCAGAAGTGCATCTACCCTTCTCCAACTTTCACCATAGTGTTTTATTATCTTCTTGCAGGTGTCTACAATTTTTTGTATTCCCACCCTGTGGATATTTTCAATCTTACTGCCTGTTAGTCCTAGCTCTTTTTCGGCCTGGAGCTCAATTGGGAGTCCTTGCGTGTCCCAACCAGCTCTAAAAATGATATTGTTCTTCTGTAAAGTCTTAAACCGATACCATAGATCCTTTATGATTCTTCCCCTCAAATGTCCTGCATGGGGTTCTCCATTCAAGGTTGGAGGCCCATCTACGTAGCCAAGTAAGGTACCATTGCCATTTTTTTTCAGGTCATTTTGTATAAGGGATTTGATATCAATGTTATCGAAGTACTGCCTAACCTCATTTTCTATTAGCTTGATATCAAATTTATTGGAAAGTCCCATTTATAAGAGCCGATATAGGATCCTGTGTTTATGTTTTTGGGTACCTTTACAATAAGATTATATTTTATTATCTGGACACAAATTTCAACAGAATGTCTTTTATAGATAGGTTAAACCCTGGACAGAAAATACCCGATGAATTTAATGTCTTGATCGAAATTCCAAAGAATAGCAACATAAAATACGAGATCGATACTGAAACAGGAGCTCTTAATGTTGACAGAAGACTACTCACCTCTATGACTTATCCACACAATTACGGTATAATTCCACAAACAGTAGAAGATGACGGTGATCCAATCGATGTTCTTGTACTTGGCGCAGATCCATTTATTCCCAAATCCGTAGTTAAGGCTAGACCAGTAGCCGTCTTGCTTACAGAAGATGAAGAAGGCCAAGATTCTAAAATCATTGCGGCTCCACACCATAAAGTTGATCCTGCCTATTCTGCGATTATTGATCTAAAGGATATCCCAACAGATATTCAAAATGAAATAAAACACTTTTTTGAACACTATAAAGAATTAGAAGCAGGAAAGTACGTTAAAGTGACTGGCTGGGGTACTGCGAAAACCGCCAAAGAAAAAATTAAAGCGGCAGCAGATAATTACTCAAATTTGAAGCGAAGATAGTAAGCATTTTGAAACCATAAGTTGTATATTGGGACATCGGCTGGGTAATGAATCTTTTTCTATGATTTCAACTCATAGTGTTTCCAAAAACAAATTTCCTAATGAACTTTTTTTGATAATCTGGGATGAGTTGAAGATCCCCTATTTTTCTGAAGGAAAATCTCGAAGACTAGTGTTCAATCTGGTTAGCAGGTTACACAGGCCGAGAATTTAAATCAACTTTCTTTTTGATTATTTGTACTAAATCTGCATAAGTTGTAATTTATTCTAGATTAAAGGATAAACTCATGAATATCATGTGTTCAAATGAGGAATCCTTCACTATAAGGCAATCAAACACTGGATTCCTTTAATCCTAGGTTACTCTAGATCTATAATGCCTTAAACTGCTCGCTCCATCCTAGATATGCTTTTATCATCTCAATACTTACACTAGGCTTTCTCATCTTAAATATTTCCTTGAAATCAAGCATAGTAATTGATCTTGGATTTTCATCTGATTCTAATGCTTTCCCGCTTTCGAATAACTCATTAACTACACGAAGTTGGGCAGACTGACACATGTCTTTTATATCGCTGGCACTATATCCTTCAGCCAGTTTTGCTAGATCCTCCTGTTTGAAACCATTGTCTCTACGTAATGCGGCAGTATACTGGTTGAAAAGGTTTAATCTAGACGCTTTATCTGGGAGCGTAACATAAATTCTCTTTTGAAATCTTCTAAGAAAACCTGCTTCGAGGCTCCAAGGCTTATTCGTTGCGCCAATGACGTATAATTGGGATTTTCTAAGTTTACCGTTAATGCCGTCCATCTCGGTCAGAAACTGATTTTTTACTCTGACTTCCCCGCCCACTTCACTGCTGCGAGTACCTAGAAGCGAATCTATCTCATCTATAAAAAGTATTACACTTACACCTTCATTCAGGCTTAATGTGTGTGCCATTGAAAACAGTTTAGCAACATTTTTCTCAGCTTCCCCAAGCCATTTACTCATCATCGCTGCGGCATCAACATTTATGAAATAACCTTCAATTTCTGCTGCTGCAGCTGCTGCAAGCAGCGTCTTGCCACACCCTGGTGGTCCATATAATAAAATGCCCTTGGGCCAACCAAGAGGAAACAGATCTGGTCTTTTAGTCGGATATACTATTGACTCCCTTATTGCACGTTTGGCATCTTCAAGACCGATGACTTCTCCCCATGATACCTTCGGTTTTTCCTTCATTATCAGGTCATCGAAATCCATCCTCTCGGCATCTGTTCTCGTATTGTCGCTTTTATCAGAAAAATGATTTTCTACCCCCCTCGTACGATCGACTGTGCTCTCAGTATCTTTTTTAGTAACTGGTGCTCTTTTCGAGTCCGATTCTCTACTCAAAGGCTTATCTGTGATGGGAATTTGCGACACTAGAAGTGCCTTTATTCGATTTTGATAGGCATTTGCTCTTTCAGTATATATCCTATTTAATTTATATTCAGGATAAATTTGAACTAATCTTACAAGGGCTTCGATAGCGCGTTGATAATATTCTATGGCCTCGTTGTGAGAACCCTGAGAGTCTAGTCTAATTGCTTCCGCGGCAAATTTGCTAGCACTATTTTCTAATACCTGGGGAGCTAAACTCATAATTATTACTGCAATCTAAAATTAGATAAAGCTTTGAATTACTATGATGTAAATCTATATTGTGCAACAAACTAAAAAATTTGCACAAAGACAACAGATTATTGTTACAAGCTTGAGAGCATCTCAGCCTATTCATCTATAGAGTTAATTATGTTATGGTTGGCTTGTCACACCCCGGTTGACAGCGTCCGATCAATGGAACGAATAACGTCAATATAGAGGCTGCCAAATCTCGACTCCGAATTCATGAAAATGCAAGAAAAATAAGAAAGATGTTTGCGTGTGTCCAGCTTCTTACAAATTCACGCTTATGCTTAAGAATCACGCTTACTGAAAATCTTTGTAAGACTAGGAAACTCTTCGCGTATTTTTTGTACTGCCTTCAGTTGTGCGTCATTAAGAAGCAAGATAGCTTTTTGATTTGCTTCCTTAAAGTCAAGGACGCCATTAACAAGCTGGCAGGAGTCTATAAGTATGAGTTCAAGTATCTCACTTATGTCAGCTATTTCCTCGTGAGTACTAGATACATATCGAATAAGAGCTGATCTAATACTTTTCATGACTGCTATTGCAGGCGCCAGAGCGTTGACAACTTCACCGATATCCTTAGCAGTCTTCAATCTATCAGCGATTATTTCGAGAGATATCATTGACATAATTATAGTTATGCCTTTTCTTCTCGACTGAAATAGCTCTGCATAATTGACATTGCCATGCTTGAATGTCTCATCGCTTGGCGAGTATGAACTAGTAGATTCACGAATTTTCATTTCAATCCCACCCAATTCTGTATATATGTATGCCAATTTGGTAACTTCATTCTTAATATTATTAAGCACAATTTCTATTCGAGGCTTTAATGCAATAGTCTTCACCATCAATCCTTTTCGATCTTCTAACATAGATTCTGATTTGATCCATTTGGACTTCATTTGCATATCTTGATTTCCCGCTAGGATAATTACAGGATTCATATAATATGGAGCATGTCGTGACCACTCTTGTCACCGAAGTTACACCTCCATGTGGTAACAGCTTAGTATTTTTTTAACATTGGCTAAATGAATTTAACTGTCGCCTTTTATCTCCAGGTCTACCAACAATTAGCCTTAATTTTGATGCGCTCCAATCAGACACTGAATAATGACCTTGTTGGTAATTTAGAGGAACTGGGATTATCAAAATATGAGTCAAGTGCTTATTTAACATTGATCCAGAAAGGATCTCTTGCCCCGAGCGAGATTGCTTATTATAGCAATCTGCCAAGGACCAAGGTCTATTCAGTCTTGAAAAAATTGGAGAAGAAGAGATTGTCAGTCATCTCTCAACAAAAACCACTCATCTTTAGTCCGGTTCCTCCTGAGGAAGCATTCCGTGAGATCTTGCAACTTTCAGAAAGAAGAATTAGGAATATGAAAAAAATCGTAGAAACTCTTCAAAAGGTAAATGACGAAATACATAGGCCCGTTGGATGTGAGGAGAAAAGGTATACTATATTGAATGCTAGATCCTCTTTTTCAAAGGTAAATGACTTGATAGCATGCTGCAAATTTTCAATTAATGCTTCTTTGGATACATGGGGAGTAAGGTTGCTCTCACAATGTAAAGATTCGATAATTAAGGCGATGACAAATAATGTCAAATTCAGATTGCTTATAGGCTATGAGTCTCTGGATGAAGAGAGTCTTCTAGAGTTGCCAGAAGACATCAATTTAAGGATTGGAAATATAAGGTCAAGTAAAATAATTATCGATTCAGTCAATATGGTTTTAACGGATAGTAAAAATGGGAAGGCTGCACTTTTTAATTCTTTAGATGTCATAGGTGTCTCTTATATAAGACATTTCGAAGAAGACTGGAATAATGCAACTGAAGTGAAGTTTGCAGAAAATTCGGATATGACAATGGCATTAAAATCAACAAAATTAGCCCGGATCATGAAGGAAACCTTACTATATTATGATTTTACCACTGAGAGCACTAACTCACAGGCTGATAGATTGCGATCCATATTAAACAAAGTTGAGAAGTTGGGTGTAAAATTATTGGGTGAGACTTTGGAAGAGATAGTTAAAGTCGTTGACCATTCACTGAGACTGATTTCGTATGGTACTCTATCATATGATAGAAACAATAGCAGCATCAAAATGAGGTGCTTAGTTGAGAAAAGAAAAGTAATTCCTTGGGCATATTTGCTTTGTTACTTACTCGAGCAAAATGGCTACGAATCCAAAACTATGCATAATTTAAAAGATTATTCAGAAGAAGTTATATACATCAAGCTCTCCAAAATTACTTTTTGACTAGATCAAAAGGTTTCATCGCATCTGGTATATTTGAAATTAAATCTGTAGCGACTAAGTGTAATCCTAATTTCTTTAAAGCCAAATTTCCTGCACTCCCGTTGATAAACACACCAAGTACTGCTGCTTCGAATGGAGAATATTTGCTAAGAAGCCCGCTCACTAATCCAGATAACACGTCGCCGGTTCCCCCCACGGTCATTCCGGAGTTATGTGTAGTGTTCACAGCAACCCTTTCGCTGCTTGAAACAATATCAATCCATCCTTTAAGCAGGATCGTGATGCCATGAAGCTTGGCAGTCTTATGAACATTAGAAATTCGCTCGTCTTTAGTGTCTCCGACTACTTTGCCAAAAATTCTCTTAAATTCGCCGGAATGAGGCGTGACAATTGTTTCAGTATTATCAATTTGAGTCAGAATACTGGGAATTAAAGCCGATGCGTCCAGCACAAGCTTTGTTCCTATGGATTGCAGGCCTTTTACTAGCGTCAAGAGCGCCTCTTTCTTGGCAAGTGTAAGCCCCATTCCTATGGCGGCAGCATCTGGTTTTTTGGGGAGCATAGCAAGTAATCTATTGGCTGAACCAACAGTAAGCTTGTCATCAGCCAGCGGGAGAACGATAATATTAGGTGATGAGGACCTGACAGGGATAATATTAGATCTTGGTACTGCAGTGTATACTAGGTCAGCACCTGATCTTAGAACAGATAGCGACGCAAGAATTGGTGCCCCATGATAGATTCTATTACCACCTACAATGAGAACTGTTCCGTTGTCACCTTTTCTGGAATCAAGCAATCTTGGAATAATAAATGTTTTAAGGAAATCTGGATCTATTGTTGTAACTGAAGACAATTGACTTTTTCAAGTTAGTTTATTTTTAGTAGTATTCATTTGTATCGATATCAGAAGAAAGAGCAAACATAAGATCGGTGATCTATACCATCTCTAAACTGTCTGTCTATTTTTAATGAAATCGGTGCAATTCAAGACCTTTCCATAACTGACTTTCATTGAACTAGAGAAAATAATCAAATCGCGTCAGAAGTCACACCTTTCGCTTTGTTGTGTATTTGTATTTTAGTCTGTTTCCACAATTCTTACATTCAGTCAAATCTGGAGTATATACTATTTCACATGCTGGACAGATGGCAAACCACTGTCTTATACTCTTTATACCACTAATAGCTATTGTTTTTACTACAACTTGGAGGCTTGGTGCAACGTTAGCTATCCGATAATCATTAGTGATCAACATTCGTTTCAGCTCATATGCAAGTGCTAAGATAGAGACATCTGCTCTGGAGAGCATAGCCAAATCACCACTTTTCTTTGCCGCTGTTTTAACGGTTGCTATCGATAGTGGTTCTGGTTGCATAATGACAAGATTGCCAGAGTCAATTAGAACATCCAATGCACTGTGAGATTTCTTTATGTGTCTTATCTCGTCATAAACTAGGGCACTAGTGAAACATCTTAAACCTGACAAGAAAGGAACCCCCGCGTAGAATGCCGATGCATCTAGAACTGGTTCAGTATCAGAAACCCAATTTTCTAAGCTGTCTCAATCCCCTTTTTCTTAGCCTGACAAATCGAGCATCTGAAATATGCCGCGTGATCTTGATGAGATGGCCTGCAATAATATCAAATACTTCCTGTCCATCTAAGATTAAACTTATGTCATGGCTGCATCTAATATTTATCTGTTGAATAGGCACTACTAGCTGTGGCATTCTATTAACTGAAGCGATTGGAACAAGAGTTAGACACTCCAGATCCTCATGTAGAACTGATCCACCAATTGAAAGCGAATGCCCAGTTGATCCTGTTGGAGTAGATATGATAATTCCGTCCATCCTCTGGCTAATCTCGTCGTTCATCAATTGAATAGAAAATACTGGAGTTCTTGTCAAATTCTGCCTTGCGCAAACGATTTCATTCAATACGGGTCGAGTTGTAATGTTATCATCAATAGTGGCTTGGATTCTAAGATGGGACTCACAAACATAGTCTTTTGCGAGTATCGAGCTTAGAGATTCCTCAATCGAGTCTATGGTTGCTTCGGACAATATACCCCTATGTCCCCCAACATTGATACTAAACAAAGGTGTTTCACAAGGAATTAGGTTAAATGACCTAAGTGTTGTCCCATCGCCGCCCACGGCCATAAGTAAATCTAAATTAAGATTCCTCAATTCGTCAGGAGATACTAGGACGCAGCCATCGATACCAAATGGCACAATGGAATATGTTTCGATTTCTCTGGAACAAAGTATGCCTATTATTCGCCTAGCTGCACCTTCAGCCTCTGCACTATTTACCTTGGTAATTACTGCTACTTTTTTGATCTCTTTATCCATAGGCGACAAAAAGTATCAACATTGTTTCACTTAAATGCATTTAGATGTAACTGTAGAAGGGAAATTATTTGATGTGTGTAAATAATCTTGCCCTCTCAACGGTAGTCTTGTACTCACTGAGAGCCACAAGATTAAATATCCCCAATTTTTAACACTTTAGGATGGGCCGATAGCTCAGCTTGGTGGAGCGTTCGACTGATAATCGAAAGGTCGAGGGTTCAACTCCCTTTCGGCCCAAATCAAACTTGTCACTTTATTTAGGCCCGCACCTATGATTTATGTGGCAACGACTGATGACGTACAATATTGAAAAAAAGGATCCTATGGACTTGTTCAGATATGGATTAAGGGCTCCTGATACTAGAAGGCAGTATCCTCGAAGGAGCCAATACTTTTTGGATTTCTTAAAAATGCCAGGAATATTAGAAGACCAAGCAAAGCAGTTTATCTCTAATGCAAGAATAGATCCACAATGGGCACAACAAAGCCTTATGTCATTCATAGAGTTTCAAAAGGAAAGGGTTGCGAGAGGTGAAATAGCAGAATCAACAATTACGAATTATTACAAAACAACCAAACTTTTCTGTGTGATGAATGATCTATTGTTAAATTGGAAGAAAATATCTCGAGGATTACCAATAGGGAGGAGGGCTGCAAATGATAGAGCACCAAGTATAGAGGAGATATGAAAGCTAATCGATTATCCGAATAGAAGATTAAAAGCGATTGTATTCACTATGATTTCATCAGGAATTCAGACCTAGCACAATCTATCGGCTAGGACATTCTGATATCTTTAAATGTAAAAACTGTGAAGTTAGAGATGATAAATTCTTTATATAAGCAGATATGTGCAAGTTGTCAAGATAAAGAGCACTAACATCTCTAATTTTGTAGAATTAATGTAGCTGAGTAAATGTTCGAAACAGAGAAAAAATTAAATGCGAATTTAGAAAACCAGGCAATTTAAGCCTTGATAGGATACGAATTATCTCATGACTCCGTAAGGCCGCATGAGGGGATATAAAATGAGAAATCCAGCTGTATTGTGTAAACGTCAGTCAGATACTCTGTCTTTTTGTTTTTGTGAGAGGCTCAGGTCTATCGTGGTCTTTTCTCTTATTACCTCTTGAATATACTGTCTGATGTCGACTGGTTCAAGAGACGTACGAACAAGATTATTTGACTCAAGCTCATCGATTACTTGTTTGGATATATGCTGTACCCTACTTAATACGGCATCTTGCACTTTCGCTTGACCCAATGACTTCAATATGTCGTAGTCCTTTAGGGGCGATATTTGAATGATTTTACGTAAGGAAGAATCTGTCGCTAGATAAAGCCCTGCTGAGTCCAAACCAATCACGATGAAGTATGCCCCTACGATCATAAAAGTAATTGATATAATCCCCCATGGGGGATAAGGAGTCATTATAATCAATGATGAGGCATTTGCACCAAATAGAAGAATTAAGCCTATCTCAGTCATATTTATAGATTGCTTTAGTTGAACATGATTAATTTTTCTTGAAATTGCAAAAAATGCAAATCCAAACATTATCCCACCTGCTGTTCTAACTGTGTTTAAGAACAAGTTGTAGACATAACCATATACAGGGTTGTCCGAAATTCCTAATAATTCCAGTAGACGGAAATTACATTAAAAAGGTTTCTTTATCAAGTCCTATAGCATACAAATTAGAGATGCAACTAAAAACAAAAAATCTAGTTAGACAAGCCATAACACTAGAACCAAATAACACACTTTATGACGC
>JBQCDO010000168.1:0-2431 GCA_051961195.1 Nitrososphaeraceae archaeon
TTGGACTTTCCTGCAGACAGTGGTAAGATAGTTAGGAACAAAACGTCATCGTGTATTAATAACTGATGGACAAGGTAATTCCATTATCTGTTGTTGTTATTGCTGCTCCGGCCAATGTGTATGATACAAGGATTGCCGCTATAGTCACACTAGTTAATACCATAGTCGAAGTACAGTCACATAAAATGTTTAAACGAAACAAAACCGCTGTCTTGGTAAAGGATATGTTTCAAGAGATCGAAGTACGCAAACTTATAGAGGATATCTACCATACAGTTGACATAGAGGAGAAACAATCAGTTACAAAGATTAATGGTGGTAATAATCATTGTCATCATGCTAAAAGAGGATTGGTTGTAGAAAAGAACCAACTCCTGACACAACAGGTTCAGAAAACTTTTGGTTAGGTATAAGGAAGAGTTAGGAAATTATTTTGCGATAGTATGTTTATGTTTAGACTGTTGCATTATTATCTATAGGAGGATAATTCTGGGATAGGCTCTTAGTCAAGACTGGACACAGTTGGATCTTATCAAAGAATGAAAGACTAAATAAATTCGTAGTGAGTTTTTTGTTTATCTATCTATCGATCCGTTTGATGTCCTAGTGTTGTGGAATTCCTATCCGATGTCGTTCCACTTTCGAATGTCTCGCCTATTGTTGTACTGCACGGTTTTCTGCTATCACACACGGTTTTTTGACATGGTTTGTCGTTAGAGCAGTTTATACTAACCGTTTTTGACTTTACTTGATAATCATGCATTGTGGCTGGAATCAACACTAATGCCAAAGCCAATGACAAGATAACAAGTGATATGTTCCTATTGTACTCTCGCATTTTTTCTTCGTTAAAATGTCAAGATTCTAGTTTATTAGATTTGGGTAAGTCCCTACTATATGTTAAGCTTGGACAATTGTTGCACTCGAATCCGATTATCATATCTTATTTACAATTTATAAAACTGATACCGAATATGGATGGTCCAAATGACTGTTGATGATATTAACTTTCAAATTACCTTACTTTACAAAGAATGTTGCGATTTAGCTCTTAGGCAGTAATGTATCCGTTACACTGGATACCACGTGAAATCATAATTCACTGGATCCTTTTACCCGCCGGCCGCTGGGATCATTCCTGTCAGATTCTAATTGATAATTGAAATGCTTTCGCCATAAATGCACCTAAATTTCATATAGAGTAGTGCGCACTGGCCTGTGTCAAAGCTGCAATAGGCTCCATCAATGAGTTCCTCCTTTCCATAGTTCCAATGTTTAGTATCAGATGAGTCATTTACACAACTTCTTCCGCATAGCGTGCATTTATGAACTTCTGAGAATAATTCTAGGGCTTCATCTCCAAAAGCTTGTATACCGTATTGAGACCCGTCATCACATGTTATCTCCACAAGGTAGTATTCGATTCCATCTCTAGTAAAAGAAATCCTTTTGGGTTTGTCAGTGATTTTGCACCGTATACGGCGCGTCTCTTGGTTAATCTTAGAACTTTTGTCTAAGATATACCCTGGTGACACTAGATGTCGTAACGCGTCTACGCTGCTGTTATAAATCATATTTGGATATCAGCACCTTCATTCTTGTTCTGAAATTGTCCGTATCCAAACTTGGATAGTTTGCAGTCATGGTAAGATCCAGAACAACGAAAATACGCCGTATTCTTAGATCGACTCCCCTGGACTGATGTACAAGCTGGTTCATAGAATTCCATACAAAGAATTTCAGTATTCCGTCTAAGATTAAGCCAGCTACAAATCTATTGGAAACACTCAACAAAGTTTTGAAGTAGCATCCACAATTTATGATTAATAATACTTTGGAAAGATTTCACTACACCCCACGTTGGGTACAGATTATGCTAAATCAATGTCCTTAGCTCTAGCTGGGTACGACTATTTCCATCTCACAATTAGTATTACTGATAGATACATGACAGGAAGTATGAGAAACATAGGCATACAAAATTACTCCTTTGTATTTATTATCATGCCAATCATTAACAATGTAATCTACTTCATCTATTAGTGTGGTTTTTGCATCTAATAATCTCCTTTCCTCAAATATATCAATGAACATTAACTCCCACTATTGTAGCCGAACTAGACCATTGAATCAAAATCGAAAGCAAAAGTGAAATTCCGTCACCTTGTTATTATATCATATCTAGTTTGAAGTTGACGTCCGATTTGCATTATTAGATGTGAAATGTGTGCCGGCGTTGATGAATTTTTGCGAACATGCTGACTTTGACAGAGCGGTCAGATCTGCCTACGGCGATACTATATGCCTTCTCGTAATAAAAGACCGGAATATAAAGGGCCTAGATTACTTTATATCTACCGACACTGCCGCTTTTGTCGCTTCGATATTCACACAGCCCACGTATGAACGTTTTTCGTGCTCCTATTAAATC
>JBQCDO010000169.1:0-2474 GCA_051961195.1 Nitrososphaeraceae archaeon
AATAACGTACAGGCCGGTAACAATCGAACTGGCTTTGCTAATGTTTTTAACCTAGTGATCAAAGATAAGACGACTCTGGTTCTTTTACTTGGTTCCATCTTGGACAACGGTAAATTAACAGTTGAACTCCCAAGAAATGTATTAGATGCAAAAAGTCAAGGAAATACGGACGCCAAATACAATATCAAGATTGATAACAAGGATGTGGATTATAAAGAAGTTGGTACTAACCTCAATGCTAGAATATTACAAATTGACTTTGGTAAAAATGATAGGATGATAGAAATAAAAGGTACCGAGATGACATCTTAACCACAGATTACAATACAACACTTATCTGCCTGTAAGTTCAATATGAGACTTGATTCTAGAAATGGCAACGTTTCTGAAAAATGGTCTAGTCTAATGAATTTATTTGAATTGCTCAGTAATTTGATACTCGCCTACTATCAGACAGCAGAGTGTATCAGGCTAACTTTGAAAGAGCTCGATATTGACGTGGAAAAGTATGAAAAGGAAAATGACCTGATAATAATACAGGATAGCATCGAGACACACTCTGGTTATATAGAGGATTTCTTGTCTTTACTAAAAACCCTTGATAAACAACAAGAGAAACGAGGTAAAAAAGGGTTATCTGTGACTGCAGATATGGTGTTTTCTTTCATTTTCAATATAATAAAGATGTTTTAATAGATTATGAATCATCATTACCAAAGTTTGATATGAATGTGAAAAGAATTTGTACCTATCATGCTGAGATCTTGAGAGATTCGAACAGTATGAAAAGGATAATTTGATAAAGTCATATCATCGACGAATAAAAGTGCTGCCTAAAGTTGTTGGTAAAGATAAGCCTACTACCTCAATTTTATCTTGATATTAACTTATCACTAGACAACTATGATTGTAATTCAACATGATATTTTAATTAGGAGCTAGTTGTTAATTTTGTTTGATATACAGGGGGGTTCTGACTGATCCCTACTCATGAATGATTATCAACTTTTGATAAGCCTGGAATTTTATTTAGCCAATCTAATAATATATGAGGAATAGCTCTATCCACACTATTGAGACCTAATTCCTTGGCCGTCGAGCTGAGTAGGAATATTTCTACCTTGTTTATAATATAGACTGGAACCTTTATTTCAACTGGTTCGTCCATTGGTTTAGAGTTATCTTCTTCTGACATGACTAGAAAGAGAGTATGGAGAAACTCCTATTTCTATAGTTGTCATTATACATTCTCTTCCGATAGTCTAAACCATCATTGCCTTTTTTAAGCAATTATCAAGTAAGCAATGCAAAGTTACTTTGTATGATCAATGTCCTTGGGCTGATTTAATGCTAAGACTTGACGTTGTTATAGCCTATTGTTATTAGGCATATGATTCCAATATTGGTGGTGGTAGCTGAATCTATTTTCAATGGATTGTAAAGTTGGCTATGTAAGTATCGACACCTTGAATCCCACTTATCAATATAAGGAAAGGACTAAAGGTTGTATAAAATATCATATGAATTGGGCATATAGCAGTTGTTGTCGTAGCAATGGCTATGATCACTACTATATTAGTATCCCGCAGTACCTGTTATCTATGCGTAAAATATAACTATATACTAGTAACAAACTATACTTCTATAACGATGCCATCAATAGCAGAGCTGAACTCAACTACAATTATTAATGCTTTAAATGCTAATTAAACTAATCTATGGCTAGAAATCGTATAACACAACGAAACCTAGCAAATAGCCCCAGAAATAAATTTGTAAGGCAATATGAATTACTGACTAATAATAATATGGAAGTACCAAGCTAGGTATTAACCATGTGGCATAGCTAGTTCCTTGGTGGATAGTCCAATTTTAGGAGTCACTACTGCTAAATAGTCGGTATCTCTATATTCTTTGTGAGAAGATTAGGATTAGTAATAGCATTGGCAGTCGCAGCGTCAATTGTAGGTACTTGTGTCCTTATTAACTGTAAAAAGAAACGTAGTAATGCCTTAGCCTATACCGATCTTGATCTGTCTATGTCTGGTTAGTATTAGCATCGACTGCTGATGCAATAAACCAATCCTCATTAACAACATCAACAACAACGATATAAAACAGACTCAGTTAACACAACGGAAACAAAGGCAGCTGAACAAGGCATCTGAACTACCCATGCCACAACCACAACTACCTAAAACAATTAGTACTGCTGAAGAAGAAGAAAAAATAAAATCAAAACCTCGGATAAAAATGGTCACCAAGATTGAATACCAAAAGAATATCTGGTGTAGAATCACCAGCGATGTCGTCGTCATTATCATCCGATGGAACTATGACTGCCGCCGCTACTGAATCACCTTCTACAGAGATTCCTTCTACTGAAATCTATTCTACCAAAAGAGAAGGAAAAGAAGGAACGACTATAGAAAAGAGAAAATTAGCTAATGAAAAAAAGGAGTAGCAGGAATAAG
>JBQCDO010000170.1:0-11137 GCA_051961195.1 Nitrososphaeraceae archaeon
AAGATATTTGTGAGATTATGGATTAGACTTGCTAAAAAGTGTATGATGCTAAAATACAAATTCAATAGATAGGACAATAATCTCTTGATAGTAGTATTATTATGTCCATAAAGGCATCTCTAGGCAGAAATGACTGATTGAAGCTAATCCTACAGACAGATGTAAGTTAGCTAGTAACAAAACATCATCACGTATTAATAACTGATGGAGAAGGTATCTCATTATCTGTTGTTGCTGTTATAACTGCAGCTAATACACACGATGATATGAAAGGCAGCTATAAACACGCTGTATAATAATACCGTAGTTAAAAGACCGTCTAGGACGTACAAAGAAAAACAGAATGTTTATCGATCTTGATAAAGGATATGACTTTTCAAACGATCGAAGTATGCGAACCTATAGAGGATATCTACCACATATTTGACATCGAGGAGAAACAATCAGTAATAAAGATTAATGGTGGTAGTAATCATTGTCATCATGCTAAAAGAGGATGGGTTGTAGAAACAACTAACTCCTGGCACAACAGGTTCAGAAGACTTTTGGTTAGGTATGAGGAGAAGTTAGGAAGTTATTTTGCGTTAGTAGGAGTATGTTTAGGCTGTTGTATAGTTATCTATAGGAGGATAATTTTGGGATATTTTCTAAATAACCAATGTTAAAATAAAGAGAGAACCTTAAGTTGGTGACCTAGTATTGCGATGGACTATTGATTTAATAAATACAAATATTGTAGCACATAATAGTCAAAAGAAAATATTACTAGATCCACACAGGAAAACTAACTCTGACTTTGTATTTGTGTCTCATGCCCATACCGACCACCTTCATAAGACTAATGGTGGTTGCTTCACATCCCTCACTTTGACGTCTAAAGAAACCTCCATCATTGCAAAAGAGAGAGGATATTCCTTAGGCGACATTGTAGAAGAGCACCCAGGCTTTTTGTTATTAAATAGCGGCCATATCTTGGGCTCTAAAGGATTGGTAATTGATGATGAGATTTATTACACAGGTGATCTTTCAACTAGGAGCAGGAGCTTCATGCGGCCAGCTGTATTACCACAGATCGAAACGTTAATTATAGAATCGACTTTTGGACGACCCGAATACATATTTCCGGATTTAACCAAGTTGGTGCATATGGCCAATATGATTATTTCAGATTGTTATGATAGAGGAATTCCAGTTGTGTTAATGGGATACCAGGTGGGTAAGGCACAGATATTGACCCAGCTTTTTGAGCACTGGGAGCCTATGTATGTATATGATTCCATTCATAGGATAAATTGTCTCTATAGGGATCTTGGAGTTGACCTTAAGGAAGGAAAAAATTTTCAGGATGCCGAAAGGAATGGTAAAATCAGAAAAGGGTTACCATGGATTCTTATTTCCCCGTTAACGCATGGAAGGAGCAATTTTGTTAGGAGCCTGAAGACCAAATATAATGCAGTAACAATCGGTTTCAGTGGCTGGGCTGTAAAAAAAGGATACAAGTACATGATGGGACTAGATTACGCATTGCCAATGAGTGACCACTGTGATTTCTCGGAGTTATTGGCTGTAGTTAAGAAGTGCCAACCTAAACAGGTCTACACATTCCATGGATTCGCTGCAGAATTTGCGACAACGCTAAACACTATGGGCTTTGAAGCCTATGCTCTACAAAAGGTTACTGATTCAAAAGGGACTCGCTCTAGTCGGTTCAGAGATTCAAAGCTTGATTTTTTTCTATAGGATCTTTTCTATTTATACTGGTCTCTAAAATAAGGTATTACCTTATTACCGAAGAGTTCAATATTTTTGAAATATCCAAAGCCCCAGAATCGAATGATAAAGTGATTCGTTCCAGCCTTAATAAATCTATCCAACATTTGGATTACATCATCTGGTTTTCCGACACCAATAGCAGTTCTTGCCACTGAGTCTGGTATTTGCATAGCGGCTTTCTTCATTTGTTCCATCAATTCCGGTTTATTCATGGCATATTCTGTAAAATATCTTCGAAAGTCAAATTCTGAATCTTGTTGGATGTTATGAACCTTGAGAAGTTCTGGTTTATAAAGACTAACTTTAACCGCATTTTTCATCTTGTTCCAAGCTTCCTCTCCATCATCAGTAAAGTAAATATCAACATCATTGGCAAATTGAAAATTGGAAAGATCTCTACCGAAGCTTCGAGCCTTCTCACTAATAAACTCGGCATGATGCCTAAACAATTCCGGAGTATAGCCTATAGGGATCCAGCCGTCCCCATATTTAGAACATAACTCAAGAGTCCTTGGTGCTCCTGCTGCTATGTATACAGGTGGTCTAGGTTTTCGGATAGATTTTGCTTGGAGGCAAGCATTTATCAATTTATAGTATTCACCAGAATAACTGACGTGGTTATCTGGATCGGAGTCAAATAGCCGTTCAATGACCTCTAGCTGCTCCTTAAACTTCGAGACTGGCTTACTGAATTCTATGCCAAAATCGACGACATTCTGTGCCTCTCCTGCGCCTATACCTAAAATAGATCGGCCTTTTGTTATCCTATCAAGCGTGATCGTTGAAAGGGCTATAGTTGAAGGGTGTCTCCGTATAGCGTCGGTGACACAGGTCCCCAATTCCACATTTGTAGTAGAGGCTCCAATGGCGGCTAGCATCAGCCAGGCATCATTGACGACAGCATTTTTCCACTGGGGAACATTAGAGTGATCCATAACCCAAACTGAATCATAGTCTAACCTGTCAGCTATCTGACAGGCTGTCAGAATTTGTGTCTCATCTAATCCTAAGCGAGCGACATTAAGTCCTTGCGTAAATCCAAATTTAATATTCATACTAGTTAGTAAAAACTCCCTTCATGTTATACCACAGATTCAAGCCCGCCCTCTGATCGATATTCCATTGGTTAGTAGATTCTAAGAAAACAGTTATTTAAATATGAGCTAACGATTTTGATCCCTAACTAACACTATAATTAGACTAAGGTTTGTTAATGCAGATTATGAAGAAGATTTATATAATAAGCAGCGGTTTTTTTTGTTATGCTCTTGCCGGCAGAAATAGAAGCCAAATCTCTTATTCCAGCCATAAGGGCAATTCTTGCAGTAAAATTAATTAGAGAATACAAGATGAAGGAAGAACTTGTTGCAAGGGCATTAGGCATAACTCAGGCCGCTGTGAGCAATTACATTAGGGGCACTAGGGGAGACACAGATTTGATTACCAAGCTTACCTCCTTTCAGGAAGTTATGCGAATGATAGACGAGATAGCCAGGGATCTTGCCGGAAATAATGCATATACTCCTTTTACCATGTCGAAATTCCTACAGCTCTGCAATTATATGCGATTTACTATGATTATCTGTGACGTTCATCATGACATTGAATCAAATATTGATGAACAAATGTGCGAACAATGTAAAGTAAGCATGATTGGTAACAGCCGAATCAATGTTTAGTCATTTATAAATCGATAACACCAGCGCTTGATTAAACAATACGGCTTCATCAAGCCTTTTTGATCCAGTTTTTCATTCGCGCTTTTAGTAGTTGACCGAGAATTTGTTCACCCATCATTAGACCCAACCTGCCTTTTTGTCCCCAATACTCTGTAAACCTTTCACTACCATCTGTTTTCACATTGCATCCTGAAAGCAACAAGGGAACAGGATCATCACTATGACTATTCTTTATGCAAGGAGTAGAATGATCTCCAGAAATTACAAATAGTGTATTTTGAATATTGAGTTTACGCAAGAGTGGGCCAAAAAATGAATTATCGATAATCTCGATACTTTGTTTCTTTCCTTGCCAGTCTCCGTCGTGTCCGTATTCATCAGGTCCTTTGATGTGAATATATATGGCGTCCAAATTATCTAATATATCGGCAACGACAGCTGCCTTAGTCTGATAGTCTTGAACATCACCGGCTTTGAACATCTTCATTCCAAGAACCCTACAAATTCCCACTTCTACCGGCATATCCACGATAGCACCAATATTCAATCCGTATTTGGTGCTCATAGATTCCAGGTTTGGGTACCTGTTACCAGAATCTCGTGCCAAAATCCCGTTAATGGGTTTTAGACCTGACGAAGACCGTACTAAATTAACAGGATGATTTCTTAGTAATTCTGTGGCTTGGCTAGTGAACTCATTTAGAAGCTTCGCTGAGGTGACGGCGGCTTCTGAAGTATCTACGGCCTCACTTTGCATGATTGTTTCCTTGCTTGATGATGCCTTGGCAATTCCAATCCCATTTACTTTAGAATAAGCAGGATCCGTGTTAGAAATTTTTTCAGATAGCGCGTATCTTGCATGCCGAAATCTTATGACAACCCTGTGAGAAATAGTAGGGACGATATTAACCGTGGCATCAGGATCGTTAAATTTGATAGATTTATTAAGGCTTAGACAAATGTCGCGAGACTCCCTTTCGTTAACATTCCTTCCTGCTCTCCGATCTATGATTCTAGATTCATTGTCTACTGTAGCAAAATTTCCCCGGAGCGCCAAGTCGCCATTCTTGAAGTCAATTCCTGATCCGATAGCCTCGATCACACCTCTACCCACATAACTACCGTCGTGGAAGCTGTATCCAAGCATATTAAAGACCGCAATGTCAGATTGAGGAGCTATTCCAATCCCAACACTTAAAACATTGCCCATACATCCTCTCTTGGCCAAAAAATCCAAGTTTGGTGTTTTTGCCGCTTCAAGAGGTGTCATATTGCCATAATCTGGATGGGCTAGATCGCCAACTCCATCTAGAAGAACATAGACAATCTTGCATGGTCTTATATATTCATTCATTGGAAGTCAAGAGAATTCCGAGAAATTTATCTCTAATGGAGGCTCAACAAGATTTTCGTCAGCGCTTTTTAGACCTAGGGCGGCCAATCCAGAATATCCACATCATTATTATGTCTTTGATAATCCGTTCATTCTGCTAAATAACTTACAAAGTAGATTACACCACCACTTCACTAATAATCCAGTGTACTATTAGATGGCTTACCAGTAAGTTCTGGCGATCGCCTAGATTATTATCAGTATATCCTTATTCTCATTTTTTGTTGCTAGCCATTAGTCTTTGTTAGCTCACACGGAAACCTGTTAATACTCAATTCAATTTATCGAGGAAGCAATCTCTGGAGAACCTTTAATTAAAAGGTATCCTACGATGTTTAGAGGCATGACAAGCTAGTTGAGCAATCTCAGAAAAGATTACGTTTTGGATAGGTTTGTAGTTCTTCCGATAGATATTAAGCGTGATAGGGATGACATGAACAAGGATGAGTGTCCTTATTGTCCTGGAAATGAATCAATGACAGAACCTGCACTAATTGCATTAGTTGCTAAAGAGGGCATGTTACAGAGATTATCCGATTCTGACGAAAGTTTTGTCGATGGTTGGTGTGTTAGGGTCTTTCAGAGCAGTAATCCCGCAGTATCCACCCTATCCGCATCGGAGTTTTCAGATAAACCGCATTACAGTGAACCAGCCTACGGGTATCACCAAGTAGTAGTTGCTTCCCCAGATCATAACCAGACATTGTCTCAAATTTCAATTGATCAATGGGCAAACGTACTGCTCGTTGTACAAGATAGAGTGAGATGGTTGTATTCACAAAAGAGTGTGACTTATGTATCGATCTTTGTCAACAGTGGAGCAGGTGCCGGAGGTTCTATATTTCATCCTCATTTCAACATGGTTACGTTCTCTGCGATTCCACCTACAATAGAAATGGAGGCAGAGGCCTATCATAGATATATGAACGATCACGGGACCTGTTCGGCATGTCAAATTCTTGGAATAGAGTCAAGCGGACCAAGACAGATATTGGCGACTGATAGTTTCTTAGCATTTTCACCTTGGGCACCCACTTATCCATATGAATTTTGGATTTATCCAAAGAGACATAGTACTGCCTTTTCAAAGATTACGCAGAAGGAAATAGGCGATTTAGCACTTATGCTACGTGCTACCCTGGGGGGGATGTCTAAGGCATTGAACGATGCAGCTTTTAACCTAGTCTTCCATCTATCGCCGGAAAAGAAGAATAGCCGGCAGATACATTGGCACATCGAAGTTTATCCACAGATGAATACATGGTCCGGCTTGGAGAGAGGTTTTGGGGTTTACGTCAATGATGTAACTCCAGAGAAGTCTGCGGAACTTCTAGGATCCGCCTGTAGGAAGGAGCTAGCTAGTCTTGTTGGTATCACGTGAAGTGATATTATTTATTATGGTGCGCCTAAGGATATTGCATGCCGAAACTTGAGACATGGCTCAGTTTCGCCTCGTTAGGGCTATGCGCGATGTACGTGGCTCTGCTGTTATCATTTTATACTTTTCTGATAGGTCCGAGTGGTAACGGTCCGAACACCGTTGTGGATCCTATTGCAGTAATGGTACAGATAGTTTCTATGTCTGGCGCTCCTGCACTCGTTGTTAGTGGAATTGTGTTTGCAATGACTCGAGGTTCTCGCGATAAGGGTGCAGGGCCAATTCTTATAGCAGCTGGTATTATATTGATAGTAGGTATAATATCGCTCAGATTTATTAGCCCAAAGATTCCGGAAAAGATGATGATATCATCCTTCGATCCAATAAACTACGTATTTATTATAGCTGGATTTGGGGTAGTCCTAATTGGGATATACCAGTTCTTGCATCCTAGAGATCAAAGGAGAAATAGAATCAGGCTAGAATGATATATAGCCTTCAATAGGTGACATTAATCAAAATTTCACGTAAGGTGGTCTCTACTAATTCTCATGTAAGTATTATAAGTCTTTATATCCTTCCTAACTTTTCCGCATATTTCTTATATGCTTGAAGGTAAGACCTCTTATCGCCTATATCTATGAACCCGGATTTTGTTCTGAAGCCCTTAATTACCCTCTTATCATCAAGTGCTCGTCTAACCGCATCGTCCATTCCAAATGTACTTGATTTTGGGATTAGTTTAAAGAATTCTGGCTCAATTACGTAACATCCAATGTTAATGAGGCCTGTGATTTCAGGCTTTTCTCTCCACCTTGTCACCCTACCGTTGAGGCCATTAGAATTATTGCCGCCGTCTAGGTCAATAAAACCATATTTAAGGTTAGTCTTATACGATAATAAGGCCATTGAAAGAAAGGCGTTTGAATCATGATGCTCAATTATCATTTTATCGAGATTAAATTCATAGATAGAATCGCCATACACGCAGACAAAGCTTTCATCCTGAAGATATTTTTCAGCAGTTTTTAACTGACCTGCAGTGGCCAGAGGACGATCTGATCTAGCGTATTCAATCTTCACGCCGAATCTAGATCCATTTTCAAAATATTCTTCTATAGCTCTATGTAGGTAACTCACACAAAGTATAATATGCTCGATTTTCCCGCCTCGTTTGCTCTTTAGCCACTCGATAATAAGTTCCAAGAGCGGCTTGTTCCCAAGAGGCAGCATCGGTTTGGGGATGAAAAAGGTGTAGGGCTGTAATCTGGTGCCCAGGCCTCCAGCGAGGATAGCGGCTTTCATTTGCTATAATTCAATGAAGTTCGAAATCTTCCATTTATAATAACCTTTCACCAGCTTGACCTAGTAGTATCTTAAGATGTGTTTTAACTTCTTTACTACATCAATAGGCGTAGGCGCAAATACTATAGTCATCGCCTCCTTCCCAAAGTCCCCTTGATGATAAATAATATCTGCAGTAGGATTTTTAAGAAGAGCCTGGTTAATTCCCCAAGCTACTGAATAGCCTTCTCTTCTCTTTGATTGTTTGGGTTCTTTTGTACGATCATAATTGGAAACTGAAAAAAATCTGCGAGCTTCTAGGATACTTCTTGAATTGTACTTTATATTCATCGCGGCTCTCATGTTAGGTCTGAACTTCATGTATCCTAGGATCGCGGCTGCGATATGATTTGAGACACCAAACTTTAAACTCGATACAGGCCTAGCGTTGTCTCCTACTTTAACAATTCTTCCGTTGACAGCCATGATATCATCAATACCACTGGGCTCTGACATAGAATAGGCTAAATTCGACTGAGTTTCGGGTATCAATTTACCAAAATTCGGTGTTGCCTCAATCATCTCGATGGCACGTTGTAGACTGGTATAGACCTCGTACCGGTCTGCAAGCTCGTAAAATTTGAAGAATGGACTATTGATAATGAATTTAGAGCCTATAGCAATTCTATTCTTCAAGGAACTGTGCGTAAACTGATTGGCAGATCTACATGCGTCAACAATCGCATAATTTTTAGCGACATATGCAGTCAAAGATGCTGAAAAAGTACAGCCTCCACCATGCATGCGATCATACGTCAGTCTGTGGTTTGATAACTCAAATACCTTATTTCTAGAATTCAGAATAATATCCGTCGAAAATCTACCTGGTAAGTGTCCGCCTTTCAAGACCACATTGTTGGCACCTTTCTTCCTGATTTTCTCAGCAGCAGTTATCGCAGATTGCACAGAATTAATTTTTAGGCCAGATATTACTTCTGCCTCGAATTTATTTGGAGTAGCCACAGTTGACAGTGGCAGGAGATGAGTGATTAGGTCTGTAACGGCGTCCGAATTTAAAAGTCGTTCTCCAGTTCCCGCGATCATCACCGGATCCAGTATCATTGGAATTTTGGACTCTTTCAAGACTTTTCTGATTGAACTGATGGCGTTTTTTCCATACACCATTCCTATCTTAATTGCATCCGGAGTTATGTCATCTAATATTGCTTGAATCTGCTTTTCAATCATTTTTGGTGAAACTTGTAGAATTCCTGAAATTCCAGATCCTGTTTGAGATGTGATGGTCGTGAGTGCTGTGCAGCCATACACTCCAAGAGAAGAAAAGGTTTTAAGATCAGCCTGAATTCCCGCGCCCGCAGAAGAATCACTGCCCGCAATCGATAATGCAATTTTCATTAATTTATTTCACCGGAAATATCCTTAGCCGTCAGTTCCATCCAGGTCTATTATACTGCGTCGTTGTCATTTCCGACTTTATTCGGGGGGAAGAATTAGGACAGATTAAAATCTTGAACTCCAATAGCAGCTACCTTGAGTAAAATATCTTTATTTCTTGCGCTTCGCGAAAGGCTCCCATAAGTCGTTTACCATTATCGGTTCCCTTGTCAATTTTAATTCTAGCTTTTTTACCAACCTGGCTGCTAAATATGTACTCGTTATCTACGTGGATATCTACCATCTTCCCGACCAGAGAGTCCGGCAGGTATATCGAGATTGATGAACCACTTTCATCAAATTCAAAATTAATTTCGCGTTGACCCGCCGAATTTTTCGCATCCACATCTAGCTTTATTCCGAGAATTTTTTCCAATTCAGAAACTGTAGATCCTCCTTTGCCAATAATCCTCGGGACTGCATTTTTATTGACCAAAATTTGTGCTCGATTGTTCGATAAAATGGTTATCTCCGCTTCGGGATCAAATCTTCTTATTACATCCTTGATTCTTGACTCTGCCAATTTGAACATCGGATTATCAGAAATAGAAGAATTTGCTTCTACAACCGGTACAACTACATTTTCCTCGCCGTAGGTGTATATTTCGTATTCAACCATCCCAGACTCGAAATCCCTAACCTCAACTAACGGTCTGGCGAGGTCGGCTTCCGCCATTCCACTAGGTACCTTCACCGTAAGTGTTACTTCATACACCTTTTGTATTCGCCCTCCCTTGATGAAGATTATAGTGTCTAGAATATGGGGAATCATTCCCAGTTCAACCCTGCCTATAAACCTTTGAATGGCGTCAAGCGGGCTACTGGCATGAACCACTCCTACCATTCCAACTCCTGCTAGTCTCATGTCAGAAAACACTTCAAAGTCCGGTGCCCTTCTGACCTCATCGAAGATTGTATAATCCGGTCTTACTAGTAAGAGAATATCAACTGCCTTCTCAAAACTTCCTTCCAATGGCGCGTACTGAGTTACTTCATCTGGAACCTGTAAATCTCGTGGAGATTCGAAGGTTTTTACTATTTTTTCGTTTGATACATAAAATTCTGCCAAGCTGCTAGCAAATGTGCTTTTTCCCGAGCCTGGAGGGCCGGAAATAATAATGCCTTCGGCTCCAGTAGAAAGCTTCTCAGTTAGTTTTTTCGAAATAGAATAGTCACCGAGGGTGAGCTTCACTATTGGCTTTACTATGGTTACCTCTATCGCGTCAGAGAACGGAGGTCTAGTGATAGAAATGCGGTACTTTCCATATTGTATGACGGTCGCGCCGCTTCTGCTAATTTCAAGCTTTCCAATGCCGCTGACTCGCGATGCTTCACTTATTTCAGTTATTATGGACGAGATTTCTTTATGGGACGTACCAACTTCCTTGATCCGGGTGAGCTTAAAGTTGTCGGGGATGCCTTTTTTGGCAAATGGGCAGACACCTTCCTTTATATGCACACTCATTGTGTTATCATCAAAATAATCCTCGAATGAAAGATTTGACGTCTTAGGAGGATTTGATATGTACAGGGATCCCACCCCCTGAGCTTCTGCGACCAATGATTGGACAAAGTCAGCGGTTACAAGTGTAGCATTTTCGTTTAAAGCTACATCCTTGATCATGGCATCAATTCTGCCACGTTTAGCTAGTTTAATATCCTCAAGGTCGGGCCGTTCTCCAACGAAATTGAGAAGAATTTCATTTTTTAAACATAGATCCCTGATTCTTTTGACTTCTTCTAACCCTACAAACCCATGTTCTTTGTTAACCGACGCCTGTGATTGGAGTTCATCTAACACGGCCAGAGGAATGATTACTTCGCTGCCGCATTTGATCCTCCCGAGCTCTAGCATTCTTGTTATTTCCCCATCAATGATAATACTAGTATCTAGCACGAATTTTTTGGAATCCACTAATTCAGAATTAGATTTACATCTTAAAGTATTTTTTTTCTCAGCTTTAGCGGGGCAACTGATTGCTCTGAGCTACTACGCCAGTTCATAGAGGTTGCCGCACGATTACGTAGCTAATCAATCGGTAGCAAGCCAACTACCCGTCAAGTCGGTACGATTTGACTATTTACAGTCGAGTTGTAAATTGGCGAGAACAAAATACGAAAAGTACTTTAAAAAGAAAATTGGTTTATCAGCTATGAAACTAAATGGGAAGGTTG
>JBQCDO010000171.1:0-2325 GCA_051961195.1 Nitrososphaeraceae archaeon
TGAAACACCGAACTAGGTCACTCTATACATCTGATGTCTCGTCTTAAGAAAATATTTATAATGTGAGATGCTGCACATCTATGTTAGAAAGGATTTTTCGATATAATTATACTGGAGATTTCAAGAACCCGATACTGTCCAATGCGTTAAGACTTGTCGGCTATAGACTGAATCAAATACATTGGATCACATTCATCAATTGCTACTATCTAAAGATATCATAATTTGTTCTGTCGCCAGACTGTTTCTGAGCTAACGAATCCTTGAGTACTGAAAGTTTTAGCGTTTATTGAGCTCATTAATGATGTCTTCTGCATACATTGTTAGTTTTGTTGGTAACTGGAAAATGAGCAGGCGTTCCCTCTCCCAATAATGACCTTGAGGTCTCTCTTAAGTAACTCATTATCTCAATTTATAAGGCATGAAAATAGGATTGACCAAGGTTGAGTGATCCAATAAATATTTAGATATTTGCCTTCAGTATATAATTGAAAAGTGATTTTATTATACAATTGCAACATGTAGCATCCACAGACCTTCAGATTAAAAATGGGCGCATTATATTTATTCTCTGTTTGAGAATACACAGGGGCGAAAAATCAACTATAGCGTTAATGTATATATAATAATAGTCCTAATTTGAGATAATGAAAAAAAGAGCTCGTGTTTCTCCTGTAATTAAGACAGCTGTTTTTGTATCTGTAATTGTGTTCTTAATTGGTTTCTCGTATAATAAGATTTATTCGAGTTATGGTCGGATTGATAGTCCTACTAGTAATAATGATGCGAATACTAATAATAATAGCGGTATAATTTACCCAAATACTACGAAACAGACTGGACAATCTGAACCTTTTGCAAGTCCTACTATAGGGTCTATACTAAGACCTAACATGCCATCGTTACCAAAGTTCAGTAGTAATACTATTAACAAAACTTCATCCCAGCCAACAAACATCTCTGAATCAGAGAACCATGTTCAAAATAATATACCTGGAATTCAGAGTGGAGAAGGTCAGGAAATTGATATAGGGGAAGAGGAAGAACAAGCTCTAAATCCTTCACAAGTTCAATCACTTAAGGCAAATTTGGTTGTTCCGGACAGCTCTCCTTTTAAAAGTGACCAATGTACTCCTTCCGGTAGCCTTGAAAAATTTGTACCAAATCCTTTCATGAAGGATCTTAATACAACACGTTTTATTGTTGGAAATTGCATTACAGTGACCGGGAAGGTGACATGGACTCATTATATTAATACAGATGGCGACGCAAACTTTAATCTAAAACCTGATAGTAAATACTCCTCGCTTCTGACACCCGTAAACATGAATAGTCAGAAATTAAAGGGTGCACTACATGTGGAAGTAGTTTGCCAAGGTAAGAATACATCGACCGATCCAGTTAAGAAAAATCAATGCAAAGATCCTAAATATAATGGTCCTGACTTCAAGGGTGTATTGCCAACAGTTGGGCAGGATGTAGAAGTAACAGGCATATATGTAATTGATGTACGAGAAGGAGGACATGCAGAGTTGCATCCGGCATACCATATTAAGTCAATTTCATAATGTGAGCGCCCTCTCACTCTATAAAGTGTCTTCATAGCTATGTAATTGCTCAGGTAGATCTTACAGAACTAGAGACGCACCAAAGTTTTTTTTGGGAGATATCATAGTGATGGAGAATCTAGATATGAAATGGGTAATAATACTAACAATAAAAGTTGCTAAATATACATACCTGGTGCATTTTTATCTCTCTCTTTGGATACTGTATGTGCTATTACTAGTTTAGATTTTAAATTGCGCGCGCCTATTGATTTTGGTATGATAAGATACAAAATTCTGTCATTGCTGAAGGAGATTTCCTTAATTTTCTGCATTACATCGTTATTATGGATCATTTGGAATACAAACAGCAGTTTACATAGGTCCATCAGTTCATCACTAAAGGTATTGGTTGAACAAAAGTGTTCCTCCTACTATAAGTTAAAAATTTCATAGGCTTACCAATAACGGGGGTATTAGCCTTTACACTTGGCAATTAGATAAAAGATAGCAACTTTCTGCCAGCATCCAAGTCTAATCCTTAGTCTTTATAATATCATAGAGATCTTAGCTAGGAATTTAACTATATATTATAACCCGGATATAGCAATATATTCCCGTTTTGATATAGCATCTCGTGCTGTTGAGAGCTCAGAAGTTTACACTATCCAAAAATGCTTACCCACCAAGTGGTGACCAGCCAAATGCTATTAATAGCCTAGCTAGGGGTGTATCAGAAAGGCGTGGCTGTCAAACCTTACTTGGTGTTACAGGTAGT
>JBQCDO010000172.1:0-36317 GCA_051961195.1 Nitrososphaeraceae archaeon
CAACTAAACTGCAGGAGTGCTGTCGGCCAATTGGATGGGCCAGTTTGCGGCCCAATATCTTATCCAATCCGTTGGCAACATGCAGGGCTATTATGCTCGACTTTGGGTTTTCGAAGAATAGGATGTCTGACGGGGTAAAGGGTCCATTATTTAAAGTATGGTATTAGATATTGTTTATGTATACTGGTACTGAACCTCAACCCTACATGTTAATCACCTTGGAGCCAATGTGCCTGTATTTTAATCCAGTACAAAAAAAGCATAGATGATGGATAGATCAAATAAATTATGACAACATACTTTTGAATTGTAATTTGTCAAGTCTTCGTTTCATTACGTGGTACGAATCAGTAGGGTCAAATATGGTAATTAGATTGTTTGACTAGAGATCAGGATATGATAAGAGATTGGCTTCGCGTCATAAGGGTCAAGTTCTTTCTTGCCTCGGTAATAGCTGTATTAGTTGGTTTGTCCGTAGCCTATTGGAAAACAGGCCATATTAATTATATTTACTCAATTCTTACTGTCCTCGGCGTCGTATCTTTACATGCGAGCATAGATCTGCTAAATGATTATTGGGATTACGTTCGAGGGATCGATAAGGACACTAAGAGAACCAGGTTTAGCGGGGGCACTGGAGTACTTCCAGAGAACATATTGAGTCCAAGGACCGTCTACATCGCGGGTATAGTATTCTTATGCGTGGGGGCTATTATTGGGATATATTTTGTAACAATCAGAGGTGAAGTAATAGCACTCATACTTGTTTTCGCAATTATTTCTATTTATTTCTATTCAACTAAGATCGTGAACATGGGACTCGGTGAGGCGCTGATTGTCCTTAAAGGCATGCTAATCGTCCAAGGGGCATACTATGTACAGACTCCAGAACTGAGTACTGCAGCAGTCTACAATGGATTAATAGTCGGTATACTTTCGGCTACAGTTCTTTTCGCAAACTCATTTCCTGATTTTGAAGCAGATAAACGTCATGGCAGACATACGCTTGTTATATTACTTGGAAGAAAATATGGCGCGAAATTTTTTACTATATTTATTTTGGTCCCATATGCCCTGATTGTTGTTGGAACAATTGATGGTTATACTAAAGTTTATACTCTAGTCTGTCTAATGACTTTACCTTTAGCCATTAGAGCGATCGTATTTCTAAACAAAGATTTCATCAGGGAGACAAGCCTACTTATTGTCATGTCAAACACAATCTGGTGTTCTCGTCTCACGGGTAGTCTACTTGCTATAAGTCTCATCATGTGAAAGAATGTAAATAGAATAGTATTCCTGCTATCCCTTAGTAAATGGTGGCGTAGAGGCAAAAATATAGGCCATAATTAGGACTTTATGCCCTACAAGGAGGATTGGCAAACCTATTGTTCGCATTTAGATGGTAATCCACTATGAGCTGCGGGTCCTTCTGCCTCCCTGTAAGAATCCCTACTACAACATCATCTATTTTTATCACTTCTTTTTGTCTAAGCTTTTTAACTGCCGCAGGTACTGCACCTGATGCCATTTCACAATCGAAGCCATTCAGACCTACAACCGACATACCGTCTGCCATCTCCTTATCATTTACTTGAACAACTAAGCCATTCGTAAAATCTAATGCTCGAAGTGCTTTTATAATATTGGCAGGCTTACCTATCTGAATTGCAGTGGCCTGCGTCTTCGGAAGTTTCCCTTTCGCATCATTGAACTCATAGTATCGATTTATCATTGTCAAGTCCGGTCTTCCATTGTTCCAGGAAAGATTTTTCCCCTCGAAAACTCCATTTACTAATTCGTAAAAAGTATTAGCTCCTTGAGAATTGACAACCACTAGTCGAGGGATTTTTTTTATCCAGCCCCATTCGTATAACTCCATGAGACACTTACCACAGCTAGCAGTATTACCTAGAGCACCTCCAGGATAAAATATCCAATCTGGAGGAGACCAGTCAAAACTTTCCAATGCTCTATAAATGATAGTCTTTTGGCCCTCGATTCGAAATGGATTGACAGAATTTACCGTGTATCCACTATTCTCTCGGGCTGCTTTCAGCGAGGTAGAGAGTGCGACATCAAAATTTCCGTTAACTTCTATCACTTGAGCTCCAAACTGAAATGCCTGACCTAGCTTACCCGGTGCAACCTCTCCCTTCGGAATATACACACTACACCCAATCCTCTCATTAGCGGCATACATCGCAGCGGATGCAGAGGTATTCCCAGTTGATGCGCAGATTAGGTTTTTAATCTTCAACATTTTGGCATGTGTAACCGCGGTAGACATCCCGTTATCCTTGAATGATCCGCTCGGATTGTACCCCTCCGGCTGCAATAAAAGAGAGTCTGCATTAATATTGGCGTATTCAGCCACTTTGGTCATCTTAAAGGGCTTAGAAAGCCGACCCTCGGATCCGTCAAGCGACACAAGATGCGAGGCGCATTCGCCAAAGTCTTCACAATCTATGTTTATAAAATTTATGAGATCTCGGAATCTCCACACTCCACTTTCGTTATAAATATTTCCTCCATGATCTCTCCTCTCATAAAATCTATCAATGAGTTCTCGCTTTGGTGGATTATGATATTGGACATCTAACAAATACCCACATGTACATAAATAATTACCAGTGGGGATATCAAATGTCAGTCCACAATCCGGATTAATGCATTTTTTATTGGCTGTCTGCATCTATTAAGTTAGAGCCGATGTAATACTAGTCTATATTTATAGATAGGTCAAGAGACAGACGCTGAGGTAAGCTGTTGCAACAAGCCAGAAGGAAACTATGTTGAAAAATTCGAGAAATCGGAATAGTCTCATCGTTTCAAATATGGGGCCAAACCAAAATCCTTATCATAAGTATTGAATATTACTTTGAGCTTCTTTTTTCTGTTTTTTGGACAGGTTTATCAAGTATCTTCAACACTTGCTGAATAACTCCATCCATATCTTCCTCCTTGACATCTGGGAATACCGCATGATTAAGCAAATTGGTTACCGTTGTTGACGTTTCTGAACTCACCTCATCGAAGCTATCCACGTCGGTATATTTCTGCTGATAGAGTTTTCGAAGACGAGCAGCATACATTTGTGTTCGTTCGTTCACGGTTACCTTGTATGAACGTGAGTTCACCTTAATATTTTGCTCTATCATCCTTTTTATAACTCCGATTTTGTATATTAAATACTTGCCGAATTACCAGGACACCTATTTAAGGATATAAACCCTTTGATCATTAAAGGATTTGCAATTAACTATATTTCTAAAATCCGTCCTTAATTATGGACACCGAGAATGAAGATATCGCTAGATATCATCCACTTTCTCATTATACTAATGTCAGGAATAATATTACTTGTTGTCGTTCTATTTTGTCTAATGACCTTTTATGTATACCCTGAAGACGTAGAGAAAGAGGGCGGTGCGATATATAGATTGAAGAATCGTTCAGATATAGAAGTTATGGCTTCAATTTTGCGGTCTGCTACAAAGAGCTGGGAATACAAAACTACAATAATGAATAATGCTGTAGTATCGCATTCTCAATTAATCAGATATCTAGCAATAGCCGTAGAAAAAGAGCTAATGGAATATTCAGAAACCACGGGCCTTTACAGGACAACTGCAGCAGGCGTAAAATATTTGGCTAAATACGAACAGCTGCTAGTCTTATTACCCACGATACCTGACCTTCCAGATTTGGATAACGTTCCGGACGTATCAAAACAAGATCATTTAAATGAACCCATAAAGGATCGTCTCCTATCCTGATCACATATTCGACTTAGAATATATTAGTCAATTTTACACAAGTACTCGTCTCATATACTGTTGAATAGCTTTAGTAATAATTGAAGAGATCATTACGGTATATCAAACACTTAAATAATAAAGTACATGCCTATTCAAGACAAAGTGATTAAAAATAAACTTCAGATCTGTACAGAGCTAAAAGCGTTATTGATTGAAAGCGTAGCTCGTAATTATTCAGATAATTTGTTACTTTCTGGAGGACTTGATAGCAGTATTATCTCGTCCATATCACATCCGAAGAAGACGATCACAGTTGCCTCATCGATTAAAGCACCGGACCTGCGTTATGCAAGACTAATAGCTCACAAATTTAGTAAAAAGCATAACGAATTAATACTTCCATTAAATGAACTATTTCAAGTTATAGAAAATGTTATTTATTTACTCAAAACTTTTGACCCTATTGAGATAAGGAATTCTAGTGTGGCGTTTGCAGCAATCGATCTGGTAAGGAAAGAGGGAGAAAGAAGCATAATGACCGGTGACGGAGCTGACGAACTATTCGCAGGCTATAACTATTTGTTAAGGTACTTTGACAACCACACTCGACTACATAACGAACTTGCTAGACTCTGGAATTTGATGAGCTTCTCATCAGTTAAGATAGGAAGGAAGCTGGGAATAACGGTCTTCTCTCCTTTTCTAGATAAACAGTTCATGCGATTTGCTAAATCAATCGATGTTGAGACAAAGGTAGGAGTACGAAATGGCAAGAAATGGGGAAAATTTATTTTGAGAGAATGTTTTGAGCCTGACCTTGGGGCGCTTGTAGTCTGGAGGAGAAAATATGCCCAAGAGGAAGGATCAGGATTTACGTCGGTAAGAAATATCTTATTACAAGGATACAAGTACGACACGTTAGCTAACGGTGAGAGCGGACGCAATCCAGGGGTCAGAATTAGGGACATGGAACATCTATACTATTTTCATATCTACCGAAAGTATTTTCCACTACCGATTGAAGAGGCTTGTATCGGTGAAAGATGTCCTGATTGCTGTGGTTGTCTTACCGAAAATTCGAATTATTGTCACATATGTGGATGCTATCCTACGAAGATTCCATTGAAATGACATTCTGAACCTCTAGCATCAATATATGAGATAGCCTGTCTTGGATTTATTGTGACTTAAAAAATAAAGTGTTCAAAGCAATCAATTAAGTTCTGTTCGATGGAACTAAAGTGGTTCCATCCGATAAAATCTACAATCAGAGCGCAGCCATGACTAATATTTTTTAAATTCATATTTGTTCCGAATCGAACACACACTTTGATTTCCATCATACTCTATGGTAAAGACTGAAGTAGAACTATCAGAATTAGGAAATATCAACTTTTATGAAAGCGACATCAGAGGATATGACTTTCATTGCTCCTCAATAATTGAATGACCAATGACTAGACACGGTAGTGTAGATAAGACTCTTTGATTGCCCTTGATGGGCTTAGTTCTTGTTTTTCTTTGATTTGCCTCCTGTTAAAGATATGTGTTTTATCGTCTTCTTAATTCTCGATATTGTAGGATAGCTGTAGCCCATACTTCGGTAATTACGAATCATAGTTTTCCAATTTGATAGCCTCCAGGCAGCCTGCTCTGATGTTAATAGCATAGTTTCTCTTTTCACCTTGCTTTTTCTTCCAGGCATCAGATATCCACCAGACTGGGCTTTGACTCGATGGTATGAAAACTTAAGTCCAAATATTATCATATCAGTTGTAAGCGAGCTAATATAGAACCCAAGTTCTTTCCCCTGTTGCTCCGTGGCTCTTATCTTGTAGATGTATTGTTTCAACAATTTGATAATTCAGTTGCTATGTTTAATATCTTTCTAAACCCGAGTTCTGAAAGATTCGTCTACCTACTGGACCACAACAAAATAACGAATACGTAGACACAAGAGACCTATTGAGTAACAAATCCGGATTCAAAGCATTCTGATTCGAACCAACTATATAATATTGAGTCTCTTACCGATAGTTTCAATTTTTTCTAAGGCGATTTTTAGTTGTTTTAAATGCAACGAAGTTGTGATTGATGCTCTTAGCCTTGCTTTGCCCAGTGGCACGGTAGGGTAACGTACTGGCTGCATAAAAATACCGTCTGAAAGGAGAGCCTTTGAGAACTGAATGGTCAGTTTCTCATCGCCTACAATAAGTGGGATAATTTGGCTTCTAAATTTTGATCTACAACTCTTAGCATTGAAACCATTATGCTCTATTTTTGAAGAAAAAAAGGTAACATTCCGCTTTAGTTGTTCTTGCAAATTACCCTTGGTCGCTATTGGAATAGCTGCCAATGCAGAAGAACACAGATGGGAAGGTAGCCCAGAGGAGTACATAAATGACCGTGATCTATTTATTAATAACTCTATTATCTGCTCCGAGGCGGCCACGTAACCCCCAAAGCATCCTAAGGCCTTACTTAAACTGCTGATATATACATCAACTAAATGTCGTCTCTCTAATGCCACCCCCAATTCAGGGACTTGATCATAAATAAAATCGCCGTGTGAATCATCAACTATGGTTATAACGTTGTGACGAAGCGCAATATTATGAATCCCCTGTAGGTCAGAACGATCGCCGTCCATACTAAAAATAGTTTCTGTCAAAATTATCTTTCTATCTGACGTCCCCTTTCGAATAATGTGTTCAAGATGCTCCAGATCATTATGTTTGTAAATTTCGATCCGAGCCCCGCTAAGCTTGCATCCATCTATTAAACTAGCATGATTGTACTCGTCACTATAAATTGTTGTAAATTTGTTTGCTAGAGTTGATATAACACCAATATTTGCCATATAACCACTTGGATAAATCAATGCTCTATCTGTCTTGCGATGGTCAGAAAGCTTCTCTTCAAGTTGCATTAGCTCGTTACTATTTCCTGCCAGTAGCCTTGAACTACATTGTGATATTTGATTTAAATTTTCGATGGTCATCTTCAATACAGTTTTATTTTGAGATAACCCAAGATAGTCGTTAGAGCACAGGTTTATGCTCTCTACTCCATTAACCAGAACACTTGCTGTATTCTTATTGGTGGTTACTAGGTTGAGCCTCCGATACAAATTTGCTTTATTTAGACGACATAATTCGTCTTTTACAAAACTGAATTTGTCACGCCTAGGTCTCTTTCGACTTAAACTATGCCTTAAGACCAATCTCCCTAATCATTGCAATATCCTTTGCTGCGCTGTTCCCGTCTGTAGTCAAGTATCCTCCAGTTATTACGCCATTTGCACCGGCCTTTAGCGCAGTTTTATCTTCATCTTTAAGGTTTACTTCTCTTCCGCCGGCAATTTTTATAATCCCTCTTGGCATAATGAATCGCCACACAGCAATAGTTCTGATAGCGTCTACTGGATCCATTTTTACTTGGCTTGCTAATGGCGTGCCAACCCTTCCCATCAGAATATTAAGCGGAATCTCATCGGGTTCAAGAGATTTGATAGAAAACGCAAGTTCAATCCTTTGTTTTGTGTCTTCACCCATCCCTATAATTCCGCCGCAGCATAATTCAAGACCCTCCTCCTTTACTATTTTGGCGGTAGAGAACCTATCGCTAAACTCATGAGTTTTACAAATATTGGAAAAATAGCTCTCGGAGGTCTCAAGATTATGGTTGTATCTTTTCACTCCTACTTTTTTGAGTCTTCTTGCCTGTTCTCTGGTAATGGAGCCCAAAGACGCGTTGACGTCTATATCTAGACTCTTCTTAATTTCGACAATTGTTTCGCAGATTCTTTCGAAATCCTTATCTGGAGGTGATTTATAGGCACATACTAGACAGAAACTTTTGGAGCCCGATTCCTTAGCTTCTTTTGCTCTTTGTAAGATCAAATCCATAGGCAAGAGAGGATAAGTCCTTATCCCAGTTAATTTGTAATGTGAGGATTGCGCACAGAAATGACAGTCCTCAGGACAATTTCCAGATTTTGCATTTATCAAACTTTCTACATCTACTCGGTTTCCATTGAATGTTCGTGTAATAATGTTCGCACATTTGGTCAACGTATCTAGATCCCTTGTATTTATCAGCCTCTCGGCCTCTTCGAAGCTCAAGTCTGATCCTGAAATTACCCTATTCATCATATCGTAAATAAACACGGACTCTCTATCCATTTTCTTCATACAGGGAAACCGTATGATATATAATTATCTACTATACAAACTAGAGTCTAGTAAACATAAAGCGAAAGAATTGGTTGGAAGCAAGACCAGTAGATCATTTCAAGATCGGCATTATATTGCGACTATTATTTCTTGCCAATTTTTCTTGCGTTAGATATGTATCAATATTTCAGAATGTAAATGTTAAAGGCTAGCGTTATACAGCTGAAATTAACGATCCAGGGCTAGATAAAACGAGAACGTTGGAGAAATGTATAAAACGAAATTCGGTAAGTTGCTCGATCAGGTCGTTAGACTAAATATGGACCCCTTGATATACCGACCAAATAATAGCACCATTTTCATACCTAATACAGCTGGGTATAATTTTATCAGAATGACCCCTTTTTAGACTTTAAATCATATTCAGTTGACACCCGCCTTATTATCTATCAAGAGTAAACCTACTACAATGAAGTTTGCGGTAGCATACGTTAGGGTCAGTACAGGAGAGCAAACCGTACTCAACCAACGATTAGCCATTGATAGATGGGCATTAGAGCAGGGTTATCATGTTATCTATTACTTTGAGGATTCAGCAATTAGCGGAAAAATACCTGCAATCCTGAGGCAGGCATTTAAAGACATGTTAGAATTATTGAAACAAGATAGAGTTGACGCCGTACTGGTTTATGAACTATCAAGAGTTGGTAGGACATTCTGGGACACACTTGACGCAATCAAAGCCATTGAACTATATGCTCCACTGATTTCATGTTCTCCGAGAGAAACCTTTCTTCAGAGTACTGAGACAAGTATTAGAAAGTTAATGATAGGAATATTGACCTGGGTTGCAGAAAGAGAAAGAGAGATGCTGGTCCAAAGGACAAAGGATGGAATGACCAGAGCCAAGAATTCTGGAAAACTGATAGGAAGGCCTTCTAAGAAACTTGACAAAGATAATCTAATAAGGCTATTGGCAAAGCAAGTCCCCCGCACCGAAATAGCGAGAAATCTGGGTGTTTGCAAGGCCACTCTATACAAGGAACTTAGAAAACTGGAGATCAATTAGGCTACATAGACTTTTCGATTCTATTAATAAGGCTATATATTGTATCAAGCAATAATTTTAGGTCTCGTCTCCTTATCGCTAATGGAGGGATTATTACTATTGTATTTCCCAAACTTCTTAGGAATACTCCCATATTAAGCGATTCCTCGGCGATGTAAGAACTGATCGTAACCCCATTTCCTAATTCTAAAATGGGCCTTTTTGTTTTGGCTAGGTCTATCCCACCGAGTAAACCTTTTGATCTTATATTCTCTGCAATTGGAAGATGCTTGATCTCTCGTAATCTTCGACTCATGTATGCGCTGTTTTGTCTTATTTTTTGCAATAATTCATATTTTTCATACATTCGGATATTAGCTATCGCTGCAGCACAGCCTATAGGATGACCAGTAAAAGTATGCCCATGGTAAAGTTGTTTTGATTCTGTGGGTTTTCCCAAAAACGAATTAAAAACCGAATCGGTGGTTAGGGTAACAGCCAATGGAGAATATCCACCGGTGAGGGCCTTCCCTAGGCAAACGATATCTGGATAAGATTTTTGTTCCATATATTCTAGCATATTTCCTAATCTTCCGAACCCTGTGGCAATCTCATCAAGGATAAGCAATACATCATATTTTCTACACAATTCTTCTACCTTTTTTTGATAACATCTTGGGTAGATTGACACGCCACCTGCTATCTGAGCACCGCTTTCCATGACGAGAGCGCAGCAAGTAGAGCTATTTTTCGCTAAAATGGCTTCGGTTTTTTCAAGACAGAGATTTTCGTAATCCTGGCAATCGTTATATGACGATCTGCAAACCGGCGAAGGGATTTTGATTGCTCTCCGGAGCAGAGGTAAGTACGGGGCAAAATACTTTGGAAGATAACCCAAGCTCATTGCTCCTATTGTATCGCCATGATACCCATTTTCCATAGAAATGAATTTAGTTTTCCCTTCTTTTCCTCTGTTTTTCCAGTATTGCACAGCTATCTTCATAGCAACTTCTATTGCTGTCGATCCATTGTCCGAATAGAAAACATGACTCATTCCTTTCGCTAGACGGATAAGCATTTCCGCCAGCTCAGATGAGGGAGCGCTAGCCAAACCGAATAGCGTAGAATGTTGGATTGTTTGAATCTGTCTTATCATGGCCCTCGTTATCTCATTGTTTCCATGTCCCCAGACATTACACCACATACTAGCAATCCCGTCCAGAAATCTCCTGCCGTGTTCATCAATCAGGTAGAAGCCATCGCCACGTACAATTACAGGCTTAATTGAATTGCCCCATTCTTGCATTTGCGTGAATGGATGCCAAACATACTTCCGATCAGCAAACGATAAGTTCAACTAAGATAAAAAGAACCATTCATATATTATTACTATTCTAATGCATGGACTATTTGTGACTGGAACAGATACAGGAATAGGAAAAACCACAATTTCTACTGGTTTAATCTGGTCCTTGCGCAATCAAAATATTGATGTTGGAGTAATGAAGCCGTTTGCCGCTGGTGAAAAGACTTTCTCACGCAGTTACAAATCTGAAGATACTTACAGATTAGCAATGGCTGCTGGATCAGAATCTACTGATAAACAAATCAATCCATTTTTTTATAAGGTACCAGCATCACCTCTGGTTGCTTCTAGAATAACGCATCAAAAAATACCAGCCTTGAAAAATGTCGTAAGGCTCGTGTTAGATGAATCCAAAAAATACAAATATATGGTTATTGAAGGCATCGGCGGAGTTATGGTTCCAATATCTAGGACCTATACCATTGCAGACTTCGCAAGGTATCTTGGTTTTCCTATAGTCGTTGTGGCTAGTGCAAGGCTCGGTAGTTTAAATCATATATTGCTTACATTAGAGGCTTGTTCTAATCTTCATTTGGATGTGGTTGCGATAGTTATCAATCGAATGCCAAAAAGGCCGAGCAAGTCTCAAAGGTTAATTGCAAGTACCGTACGTCAGCTTACCGGCATAAGAAGAATTTTTTCTATCCCGGAATTTCGGAAGCAGCCAGAGCCGGTTTCGATAGGATCTATACTAGATGACAAGTGGCATATTTTGGACTCGCTTCGGCCCTGAATTCCTTTTTCAACTGTACCAACTTCCGACTTGTAGAGGAACAGATTCTGAAAATTAATTCGACGTTTCATAGACTCAACTTTCACACTTTTCAGACACCATCCAATTGAATTCGTGAATTGGGTCTGCGTCACCATTAGCAATTAATGATTAGTGTTTATTATTAGACCTTGTTATAGCCTATCAACAATATTGACAAAGCAATCAATACTCATCATAATAGATTTATAAAATCTTGTTGTATATCACTTAATTATGCTCACGGTAAAGATCGGTACTGGTTTATTGCTTATCTCGCTGGCGCTCTTGATAATTTATGGGGCTGATGTGATTGTGGCCATGTCTAAGAACGGACAACAGGGGCCAAAGAGTCCAAGAGGCTTCCTACCTCTAAATGATGCAGCGAGGGGAATTGCTTTTGGAGGTACAGCGGTTGTAATGTCTATTGTTGCATTTGCAATAACCAGAAAGACGCCTTCTCGCAATGTTGTAATATTGTTAATCATAAACGGTGGAATAATTTTAGCTGGAATGTTTTCCATTATGGCTCAGGTTTCTCCCACTTCAAATTCCGCCAAAACAATAGGATCGACAATCCTAATGGGTGTACTTCTAATAGCGTTGGGTCTAGTAAAGTCATATTCTGACAAAAGACATGTGACGCAGAAGAGGGAGTATCTTCGGTAACGACTGTTGCCATCTCTACAAGGGTTAACAGTTTCATTGTAAGCCCACAGATATTCATTAATCGACGTTGCTCTATAGAGAGGAGCGATTTCAGAGGATTAATTTCGTAAAATTCCTTATATGTTATACTGCAATCAACCCATTGTATCTTAATGAAGGCAGTAATATTGGCCGGAGGCCTTGGCAAGAGGCTACGACCTCTGACTGATGATAAGCCAAAACCTATGATCGAAGTTTTGAATGTTCCTATTATTGAATGGCAGATCAGATGGTTTAGGAAATATTCTATCAACGAAATCGTAATTTGTGTCGGTTATCTTAAAGAGCATATAATAGACTATATCGGAAGTGGCGTAAAATTTGGCGTAAGGGTAGGCTATGCGGTAGAAGAAGAACCACTTGGAACTGGGGGAGCCCTAAAAAACGCCGAGAGCCTGTTAGGAGACGGTTTACGGGAGGGCTTCTTTATGGTGAACGGAGACATTCTGACCGATCTGAATCCAGTAGAATTAAGGACTAAAGACTTACCATCATTGGCACTGGTTCCACTCAGGAGTCCATATGGAGTGGTAGAAGTTGACACTGATTCATACGTTATGGGCTTTGTCGAGAAACCTCAAATACACGATAGGTGGGTAAATGCTGGTGTTTATTATTTAACCAAGGATGTTTTCGATTACTTACCTGATTCCGGAAATATTGAAACTACTGCGCTTCCTCTTATGGCAAAGGAAAGAAAACTTAAGGCACGAAATTTCAGAACATCCTTCTGGAGATCAATTGATTCGCACAAGGATATTGAAGAAGCATCTAAGGAAGTAAGGCTAGCCTTTAATGACAAATTTTAAAATTGGCTACAGTCTAGGACCATTGCTCTCGATGGATGAGGTCCTAGCAATTGCAAAACATGCTGACGAGGCCGGCGGGGTAGACTCCATCTGGATTCCGGAATCTTGGGGCCGAGAGACCTTTTCAACTCTAGGCGCTGTATCACAGGTGACTCGAAAATTAAAACTTGGAAGCTCAATTGTCAATGTATACTCCAGAAGCCCCGCAACTATTGCAATGGGTGCGGTAACCCTCGACCAGCTTTCAAACCAGAGGACAATCTTAGGGATTGGGACAAGTACACCAGAACTAGTGGCGGGCTGGCATGGTATGGAATTTAGACAACCACTTGAGAGGATGAAGGAATGTATAGAATGTCTTCGGATTATCTTGAGCGGAGCGAGGGTGAGATATAATGGAAGAAATTTTAAGATAACTAACTTCAAAATTTTAGAGCCTCTAGCCAGAAAGACCATACCCATCTATATAGGTGCAGTCAATCAAAAGATGATTCAGCTTGCAGATGCTCTTGCTGATGGAATTATTTTCTATTTAAGGCCATTTGATGAATTAAAAAAGATTGTGGGCACACTCAACTCTAGGAGAAGAAGCAGTCAAAGATATCCGGAGTTTGAAATCGCTTGTTCCGTTATATGTGCAATATCAAAGAAAAGTCCAGAAAAAGCGAGAGAAAGAGCTTCAAAGACGCTAGCATATTATATATCAACTGGAAGATACTATAGTAAATTCTTGACCAACAGTGGCTTTGAGGCGGAGGTGATTTCAATTACCGAACGATACAAGAGTGGCGGACTCGAGTCTGCAGCAAAGGCAATCACAGATAAGTTATTGGATTCGTTGACTATATGCGGAAGTATTGATCAGTGTTCTGAAACTTTTGAACGATTCCTGTCAACAGGAATTTCTCTACCGATTATACAGATTAATCCGGTTGATGATTCAGTACTTTCGTTTAAGGAGATGCTATCTGCATTTCAATGCATAAGGTAATAGTTGGCGATTATGCAACCTCGACATTTCGAAGGGAAGAGCCAGAATCACTTTTTGATATAGCTTTCAAAGCGGGTTCTGTACTTCTAAGCCATCGTAAGGTGTCCCCGACTGAAATTGATGCTGTTCTATTTTCTAGCTGTTCCTCAGATCAATATTCTGCAAGCATAATAGCTGAAATGCTTGGAATAAAGCCAAAGATTGCACAGAGAATCGACAATTTATGCAACTCAGGAACAGCCGCAGTTATTTCAGCATACGGCTTGATCGCTTCAGGCCTTTGCAAATCTGCTTTAATCATCGGAGCAGAATCACGAAATTCACCTGGTAGATCTCTCAGTTGGGACGTTGCCCGAGGTTCCTTCACGCTTCCCATTTACTGGGCTACAATGTACGCGAGAAATCATATGCGTACTTATGGCACGACCGAGGAACAAATGGCAATGGTCACTGTAAAAAATCGTAGAAGTGCATCAAAAAATCCTGATGCTTTGTACCGCAAGCAAGTTACAGTGGACGAGGTAATGGCTTCTAAACGAATCAGCTATCCTCTAAAACTACTGGATTGCTCGTCATTGTGTACCGGAGCGTCTGCAGTTTTGTTACTATCAGAGGTAATGTTGTCGCGTAGAGTCGAAAATCCTGTGTACGTAACTGGTATTGGTTCGCAGACTAATTCTGCTAGTTTAAGTAAAGTGATAAGTGATATGAACGTTACAGGCGCTTCTAGAATAGCCGCGAGGGAGGCGTATCATATGGCTAAGAAAACCCCCAAAGATATCGATGTGGCAGAACTGCATGATGCATTTTCTATTATGGAGATAATGGCTTATGAAGATCTTGGATTTGTAGCCAAAGGAATGGGAGGAAGATTTATTCAACATGGGAATGTTGCGACAAATACCCGGGGGGGCATATTAGGTTGTGGTCATCCACTCGGAGCCACTGGCGTTTCGCAGGTCGCTGAAATAGCTGCTCAATTGAGTGGAAAGGCAGGCAGAAGACAGGTTAAAGGCTGCAAAAACGGTTTAATTCACAACCTCTCGGCAGGAGGTACTTCTGCCACGATAATCATCTTAGGGGTCGACTGATTGCTCAGATTTAAGCAATTCTTAATGAAAGGAGATTTTCGTGTTCCATTTTGCAGGACTTGCCGAGCCAGAGTATGGCCTCCGTTCGAACACTGTCCAACTTGCCTGTCAAAAACAATACTTAAGAGAATCTCACGTAGGGGGATCTTATTAGAATATAGCACATCTTTCATCTCCGGACGCGCTCAGGATTATGGGATTGTGGATCTTGAAGGCGTACACCTATTAGGATCTGTCCGGGGAAATAATATTTTTCCCGGGAGTAAAGTTGTCATGTATGACTGCGGTATTGATGAGAATAATATTCCGTTTTATAAATTTGGAATAGATACCTGAAGTCGATGTAAGATCTGAATTAAGAGAGCTTGATTATTATATTTCATAAACTATTCAATGTACGCCATGAGTTATGACAGGTTTATTGACGATCGCCTTCTCACGAGCAGAGATGCTCTCAATAAGATCCAGATTAAAGTCAAAATGATAGATTATGATGAGAACGCAAGGGATTTTTCTCAAAGATTTGGGAGCAGAATTCTAGTCAAAAAAATTTTGCTGACTATCAGACACTTGGATACAGAGGAAATTGAGGAGCGTGAACTGGATGTGGAAGGAATTGAAACCAGAATGAAAAAGGAAAGATTGTTTTCTTCCTCAAATCGTTGGATTTCGCCAAGTGAAATAAAAAATGGCTACGTGGTTGCTAGTCGCCATCTAGATCTCTTGGCTGACGCAGTTGCATTAGATATTTTTGTGTTCTAGTCTGATTGAATTAATCCAATCCAGTTCTCATATTCCTCACTGATTTACTAATAACCCGCAATTTGTGCGTACTATTACCAGAATTGAATAGATCATACTAAAATTTCCAATAAAGTTTGGTCTAGAATTCAAACGCTACAAAAATATATTTCTGTCAGAAAATCATAAGCGCCGCTGATCAGACTCGAACTGATGACCCACTGGTTAACAGCCAGCTAAGCTAAAGAGGCTCATAATCCTCCAAATTTGCTCTACCATGCTGAGCTACAGCGGCGCAATTATAGTGCAATTTTAAGCACAAAATAAATGTTATGCTGTCAGCAGAAAGTACTCGGATTTACAAATATTATTTCTAAATTCGAATTATGAAAGAAAATAACAGTTTATGAAACAGTACATAGGTATACTTACCTGCGTCTAACTAACCGATCAATAGGTAAAGAGTTGGTTTCAGCCCTGATAAATGTAAAGTCCGTCCAAAAATACCCTTTGATCTTTTTGCTTAACCTTGGTAGAAGACTCGATATTTGCGGCAGTCTGAGAAACATTTTCAAGGCTGGGTCCCTGTACAATTACATCCTCGCCACTAACACTCACCTTGGTTAATTCACCAACAATCTTTGAGACCCTTGATGACCTCTCACCGAAGAAGTTGTCCACGTGAACCTCTCTGTCCTTTACTTTGACTGAGATAGGAAAGTGTGCATATACTATTTTTAACTTGTATGTAAACCCATTTTCAACACCTTTTATCATGTTTGTGATGAGGGTCTTGCAGGTATTGGAAATAGCGCGATCCTTTTTTCTTGAACCATATGGCCTTATTACAACTCGATTCCCTTTGATCATAATATCCACAGGCAATTTTGTAATATCTTTTTTTATCGTGCCCAGTTTGCCATGAATACTGAGCATGTTATCTCCGAAATCTGCAGTAACACCTGAAGGGATATCGACTTCGATTGCTAACTCTTCATTCGAGTTTTCGCTAGTAGACAAACCCAATTAGCACTCCTCCTAAACCCTTGCCTTGAGCATCATGGTGTGACATAATTCCGCCACTAGTGGATACAATTATCATCCCCATACTGTATGCTGGCAGGTACTGTCTCTCCCAATCGAGGTAGCCATCCTTTTTTACACTAAATCTTGGGGTAATTACTCCACATTTGTTTATCCTAGCCAAGAGCTGAATTCTGAATTTTCCACTTTTGCCATCATCAACCTGTTCAAACTCTCCAATGTATCCTTGCTTCTGCAACACTCTCAATATATCGCTTGTAAATCGTGAGGAAGGTATTGCAATACATTCCTTCTTCCTTCTTGCCTCGTTATTGTACAACGTTGTAAAAAGATTAGAGAGTACATTTAATGCTGGCAGTACTTTGCAACCTCCTTACTCATATTTTTTGAACCCCAGACTGGCAGCTACTTCTCTAAAACATTGCCTGCAAAGCATTAGGTTATACTGGTGTATTAATCCGGTATATGAACCACATCTTTTGCACCATCTTGTTCCTCTACCGTGAGCAAGCTGCTTTCTCCCTGTTTCAGCATATTCTCGGGGTTTCGGCATTAGGATACTACAACCCCGTATTCTTTCTGGAAAAAGGCTATTGAATCATCCTTGGTGATTCGATGTTTTTTGCCAACCTTGCCCTTATTTCTTTTCCTAGCAATTCTGTATCCTGGTCTCACTAATGCAACACTTACATTCATTCCAACTATACCTATTTCTGGATTATATTTTGTACCAGGTATATCAATGTGTTCATGAATACCAACTGAAATATTGCCCATATTATCGAAAGACGAAGCTGGAAAAGTGTTTGCTTTTGCAGCAATAATCCTCTTCAGGAAGTCTTGCGCAATTTCTCTTCTTAAGGTCACAATCGCGGCTATGGGCTCTCCTTTGTGAATGCCAAAATCACGGTAGTTTTTCTTGGCCCCTCTAGCGCTTGGAACCTGACCAGTTAGCTCTTGAAGCGCTCGTTTAGCTCTCTCAAGAGGTTCTCCAGATTTCCCTACTGCAATGTTTATCACAACCTTATCTACTGAAATCTTTTTCATTCGATGCGAAATCTCTAATTGTTGACTCATATGTTTAGCTCACCTTGATGATAGGGGTATTGTCTCCTACAACCATCACTTTATCGACTGGAAGTTCGACTAGTCTTTCACCCAGTCCAACTACCACCCTCTTTGGCAATGAGAATAGTCCATCCTTTATATCCTCAATTTTTCCCAGACCTCCTGCATTCTCTCCACCTATTATTAATCCAGTGTATCCCTTTTCGAATTTGATATGCTCTTTTATCTCTGACTGTGGCAGCCCTAAGCGACATGAATCCCCTACTGCCATTTTAATATCGCTTATAATTGTTTTACCATCGTGAAAGCCATACTGCAACCTATTATTTCTTATCGTACTTTTACTCGTTACCATAACCAGTTTCGATGTTTTCTCCTGGCTATCGGTTGGTAGGGGAACCAACAGTCTAGAATTCTTTGGAACAAGGCGAAAACTTTGACCAGTCTTAACAAGCTCAATGACGTCCATCAATCCTACTGCCCTTGAATCATCATGCACGATTTTCCCATCTACCTTTATCATTCCCTCATTAAGTAGTTTCTGTGCTTCCCGTAATGTGCTTGTTACCTTTAATACGTCGCGCAAAAGTACTGCCAAGGCGTATGATTTTTGTCTTTGATGTGGACCCGGACTGCTTCGTACTACAAACCTACTTTCCTTTCGTCTTATTTGCCAGAACGAAGGAGCCATTTGCCTCTTAAGTCTGTTGCTACCTCCCTTTCTTCCCATTAAGCAGCACTCTTTCTCCTTGTTTTCTTATTTTGGCTTTGTGATTTTTTTTCTCTTTTCGCGTTTTTCTCTCCGCTAGTAACTTTGGGTTTTGAAATCGATTGTAAATGAGTTTGTCGTCGTTTGTCATCCAGATGTAATGACATTACAATCACATTGGATGCATGAATTTGAACCTTGACATTTCCGCCCCTGACCTTTTCTCTCTGTATCCCCTCTATGGATAACGTGCCCCTCTTTGTATCAACCTTCTCGACTTTACCTTCCACGCCAGCATACTCTCCTCTCATTACCTTTACACTATCTCCCTTGACTACTCTTACGCTCCTGATCTTGTACTGTTGACGTAAGTTATCCTTTAGCGACGAGCAAACACTTGAATCTCTGAGGTGCTTACTTTCGTGAACAAGATTATAATTCAACTATTATACCTCCCAACATCAGTCACACCTAAATTATCATTGACGCCAGATTTGCAATTCTGGGCCATCTTTCAGCAACTTCTGCTGCTACTGGACCTTTGATATCGGTCCCTTTTATTTCGCCTTCTTGTGTTACTAGAACTGCTGCGTTATCTTCGAAGATTAGACGTGTTCCATTGAGTCTTCGAACAGGATATTTCTGTCTAATTATGACTGCCCCATAGATCTGTTTTCGCAATTCTGCAGGTCCTTTCTTGACAGTTACCGTGACGAAATCACCTATGGCTGCCGACGGAAGTCTCGAGTGTCTACCTTTGTATTTGGTGACCTGTACGATTCTTAGAACTTTGGCTCCTGTGTTGTCGGCACACACCAATTTTGCCGTAACAGGGAGGGCCCTTGTGACGTAGGGCCGGAATTCTTCTACGCCTTTGGCAGAAACAGCCCTTGTCTTAGACGCCATTTCCTGAATTTACCTCGATGACAACAAACGAAACCGTCTTAGACAGTGGTCTGCACTCAGCAATTTTGACCTCGTCTCCCTCCTTTACATCAATACACTCCGCCGCATATGCGTGCACTCGAGATCTACTCCTTTCATATCTCTTATATTTTAGAACAGGACGGGAGTAACTTCTCTCTACCACAACCATATTCTTGGCTTTGTGGCTTGCAACAAATCCCGTTATCAATTTTCCTCTTATCGAGAGCCTCCCATGGAATGGACATTGGTCATCTTCGCAGGACTTTCTGGGAGGCGTAACCGTAATACCTATATTTCTAACCATCAAAATCAACTCATTCGTAATATACGATCCTCTGGTCTTGCTATCAAACTAGAACCACTTATAAAGCAAACGCCAGACGGAAGCTCTACCTTCATCACCTGTATTGTCGTTTTAGGTATGGCCTTTGCTCCCTTATCATCCTCCATTATGAGCATTTTTTTCGATTCAAAAATGATTTTTCCGCAAATATTCCTTATAGAGGCCATAGATGAGGACTCTATGGTCACTCTCAGGCCGATCAATTCGTGGTTATGTATATTATTGTTTGTAATCATGTCTATCAGACTTTCCTTTCATTTTGTAATGTCATTATCCTTGCAATATCCCGCCTAAGCCACTTGATATTCCCGGTCTGCTTCTTTAGGGTACCTTTAGCACCCTCAGATCTCATTTTAGCCAATTCTGTGTTCAATTCAAAAAGCTTGTCCGATAGGTCATTATCATTCATTTCTCTGAGTGTCTTTAACTTAACTCTGCCCATTAGTCTTTACCTCAGTTGGTACCCTTGTCTCAGTCTTTTCTGTCGGAGCTGTCTCTTCATGAGGAACTCTGGAACTGGTATCATCCACAGCGGGCAAGATATCTGAATTTTGTTGTTGAACAACTGAATCTGAAAGTTCAAATTCTTGTGGGACTTCGTTCTTTATTGCTATTCGTATTTGGATTCCCATTAATCCCATCTTCGTTGAAACATGCGCGATACTGGATTTTACTATTTTTTCCGCCATATCTCCACTCTTTGGTACTACTCCCGAAGAATGTTTCTCAAAATGAGCACGCTCGCTTCTTAATTTGCCAGCAATCGAGACTTCAACACCCAAGGCTCCTGCACCATTAATCGTATTAATGGTCCAAAGAGCTGCCCTTCGAAAGGCAGTTCCACGCTCGATTAACTGGGCAATTCTGTTGCACATAATTTTGGGATTCAGCTCGGGAATCGAAACTTCCTGAACGGAAATCTGAGGATTGCTCAGCCCAAATTTCTCCTCAATTTTTGCCGTTAGGTCCTTTATGCCACTACCCTTCCTACCTATTACAAGACCAGGCCTGGTCACATATAGCGTTATTCTAGTTCCTATCGGAGTTCTTTGCATTTCAACATCACCGTATCCTGCATCTTTAAGCGTAGTTGACAAGAACTCATCAAGCTCTAAATTTCTGAAATTATTTTTGACTAGGTTTCTAGCTGCGCTCATTATTGTATTCTACCTTCCATAGCGACTAACTCAAAATGCACTAGTGTATTGAACTTAGGACTTGCCCTTCCCATTGCTCGAGGAGTGAATCTCTCTATTTTTGTTCCCTTATGCACAACTGCACTAATTATTTTCAGAGAATCTAAATCCATTCCTTTATATTCAGCATTTGATTCTAGATTGTCGATTAGTTTTAGTACTTCTTTTGCAGTTTTCTGTGGAAACCTTCCTGAACAATAGCCGTCTCGAATATTTGATCGATGTGCGACTTCATTTTTATATCTCCTGTAAGGAACTGCTATCTTTCTGGCAATTACGTCCTCCAAAAAGACGCGTGCTCGTTCGATAGACATTCCCTTTATGGCCACCGCAACCTCGCGTGCATGTTTGTGAGATATAGACTTTTCCCGAAGGGCGGCTCTCACGTGTTTTGATCTGTCAAAGTTTTGAAATGAGTACTGAAAATCGCCCATTCAAATCACTTGAGAGGGACATACAAGCTAGATCTAGATGAGCCCACACCCGGCGCACCATGCTGAACACGTTTATTTGTTATAGAATATTCACCTAAATAATGGCCTATCATTTCTGGCCTTATTGTAATAAGAGAAAAATCCTTTCCATTATGAACGTTCATACTCAGCCCTACCATATCAGGCAAAATGATCATATCTCTAACGTGTGTCTTCAACTGACCCTTCAACTTTCCGTCACGTAGCAGCTTAATTTCTTCACGCAGTTTTCGTTTATCGTCACTCATGTATTTTCCAACCCTCTTATCAAGAGATCTCCTTTGCCTTGAATTTAACAGCGGCAGGAGTGCCTCAATAGAAAGAGTAGGCAACTGTTGAGAGGCATACCCCTTGAATTTGAATTCTCGAACCAATTATGTCACTTACTCCAACCAAATGCTACTTTTAAACCTAACCAAGGAGGACCTAATCAATAATTTAAACCAGACCTAGCGTAGTGGCAAGATTTCTCGCCCCCTCAGTCTCTTTAAATCTCAACAACGCCTTTTTCCCATGAATTGTTCTGTATGTGTTTACTTCCGCAGCTTCGACTTCATACAATATCATAAGTGCGCTTATAATATCCATTTTAGATGCTCGATCAGAGACAATAAATGTTAGCTTATTCTCCTTTTCAATTAGGTTGAACGTTTTTTCAGTAATATATGGCTTTAGGAGTATCGACTTTGCCTGATTAATCGTCATTTGGTTCTTCTTATCTGCATTATTCATTACTACTACCAACCTCTCTCTTATAATGAAGCGCGAGTTTCAAGAGCTTTAATTTTTCGATAGCACCGAGCGAAAATATAGTTAATCTCGCTGGCCTAGAGCCTGGAGCGGTGTCTAACACACTGATATCTTTGACAGACTTTATATCGACTCCCCTTAAAGAGCCAGAAAGATCTAACACTTTTTTGTTCTCATCTACAACGATTAGCACGCTTTTCCCGGACCTACTTTTCCGTCCCCTTCTTCTCCTCGTCCCTGATGAACTCTTAGAGTTTTCGACCCTTTGTAAATCTTCGCCAATACCCAAGTTGACTAGTGCATTCTTCAAATCCTTGGCCTTTGCAATAGATTCAATATCATTCGATGCTATTATTGGAAGACCGCCAATTTTTCCTAGCTTGTGACCGCGTCTTTCAACTAGCTCTTTATTACTAGTAGCAGCAATAGAAGAACACAAGCCGTATTTGTTCTCTTTTTTATTTATTTTCTTGTAAGTGTTTTTCCACGATTCTGGAGGGTGCGCTACTCTTCCATGTCTGACGCCTGCGACTCCCGCGGCCTGTCCTGCCCTTGGAAAGCCTTCGCCACGTGCTCTAGCGATTCTCGCGATCCCTTGTCCAGTATTTCGAGATTCAGCACTTACGACCTCTCCGGCCATGGGATACCGGCCTTGTTTTTGAAAATTATGTGACAGTAAATTAACGTAAGACTTGTGAATAATATCCTCCCTAACTGGTGTATCAAAAACTATAGGAAGCTCCATCTCTCCGGATAAAGTCCCATCGATTTCAGATACTCGAGCTTTCATCACTGCTGTGTCATAACCTCCAAGATTTTTGGTTCTGTTATTTTTCGATGAGAATATCTCAGCGGCTGCCTCATCTTCACTAACCTCTTTGGTACTCCCGGTATGGATCCTCTCACGACCAGATAATCGCTAGTTATTACTCCATAATGCTTGAAACCGCCTTTAGGATTGATTCCCTTTACCTTGTCATGTTCAGGATTCGAGATTAATAATATACGCTTATTATACTCTGTTCTTTGATGAAAACCCCGTTGACCTTGCCGGGGTACAGTATACATTACGACAGCCGGGGAGATAGGACCCAAAGTTCCAACTGCTCTAACACTTTTCCTGGACTTGTGCTGCTTCCTCTTCACGCCGAATCTGGTGATTGGTCCTTCAACTCCTTTTCCCCTAGTAATTGCTGAAACATCAATATATTGCCCAGGTTTAAATACATCATTAATCTTGACCTCTTTGCCTAGCCTCTCCTTCAAAAATTCGTAAGCCCTCTTTGTTTCCTGGCTGGAAACTGGAATTTCAAAAATAAACGGTCTTTTCTGAGATATACCAATCTCATGCGGAACTACACATACCAAAGCTACGATTTCTTTGGCCGAATCAAGAGTCGATTCTGCTTTACTGAATTGCTCCTCGCTATATTTTGTTTTTAATTTGCGAGACAGGTATTTTACCGTATCTTTTCCGTACACGTCAAAAATCACTTGTTTTACATATTCCGGATAAGCATACCCTCGGATGCCAATGATTCTGATCGGAGGAACAGCAATAACAGTCGAAGGGTTCAGGAGTTGCTTTCCGAAATTGGGAGTTTTCTCGCGATCATCTACCGTCAAAACCTCGATACCTCCGACTTTAAATCCCGCGAACCCAAGAAGACTGGCTCCGTCAGATCGTCCTGTTGGATAAGTCCTCATTCTAGCCTCTAAGCTTTTGGCTCGTGCACGAGGCCTGAAAGCAATGCTCCCTCTTCTAGGAGCGCTATATTTACGATGACCCATACTATTAACAAAAGAACGCTCTAGTTAGCCTTTAATAAATTTATTACTTTAGATTAGATGGCTAGTGTTAGAGTTAGTAATGCCCACTCATTCAGTTCGAGGGGATGAGCGAATATAGTTTACTATGGCTAGAGTGCCCAAAATCGCTTCTTCAAGCCTTACGGTTTTTGTACCCTGCATTGGAAATGAATTAACGACAAATTCAAAGGACTTGATATCTGTTTTTTCATTTTTCAGAATTTCCGCAAGGCCGCTCTTTGGAGAACCAAATACTATCAACAAGCTTTGTGCAGATCTAAGACGCCTGATGAGACGTCCCTCGATCTTCCTCAGCTCCACTCCAGCCCTTGAGGTCAACAATAATACCGCGTTAAGTTGATTTCTCATCAGGGAGGTCAAATCAACCGTCTCTAACACTTTGTATCCCCAGTATTTATCCCCAATATCTTCTGCCGTTGCCTCCACCACATAGTGATGCGGATAAGCAGCCATAAATTTTAAATTTAAGATGCTATCAATTCGGGCATTTCCCTTAAACCTTACTAGTTCCTTCAAACCAACGTTAGCATAAAGAACACCGCCTCTTTGAACAATCAATCCAACTCGCACCTCACCTTCATTAATCTGATGTGGGTTCTGAAACGGCTTGTGATGAGGAGCAATAATCGGATGAAGTAACCCGGAAAACTGAAGCTGATCCACGATTGGGTACACCATTTTTCGAAGATAAGGAGGGGTATTGAGAAATTTCAATATGATTTTGAGCAAGTTTAGGTCGACTTTTGTAAATCGAGTGGTTTTATCATGATAGATGTAAATCCTCGTGACTCGAAATATTGAGCAAGCCCTAGCAATCTGGGAAACCATCATACTCTTGTCACGCTTAGTTCCCTGATCGGAAAGTGAAGAATCTGGAACTGCTACCCACAGCTCGGAACTTCGGAGCATTTAACCCATCAACAGTTGCTCAATAAGATACCCTAAGGAATTGCTAGATCCAAAACTTATGTCGTGCACATGGCCCCTCTTATCTATTAAAATGCTTGAGGGTGTTCCCTTCAATCCATACTCTTCAAAAGTTTTCGCAGCATAAATTTTAGTCTTAAGGTATTGCTTTACGTTTGCAATAATTCTCTGTCTTTCTTCCTCTGGATACGATCTAAAGTTTTCAATGTTAATTTCAATGAAGTCCATGACTCTGTCCTCGGTGGGGTTTGTATCAAGTCGTTGTAAATCATCCATTGCAACCGGATAAGGAATCCGATAGGTTAGCTTATTTGTATCCCTTATCTTACCATATTGGGATAGTACCCTCTGTGTCTCACCTATTACTTCTCCGTTTTCTACCAGTTTTCTCAAATTCTCTAAATTATTCTTATCATAATCCTCAAATGCTGTTGCCAACCCCAGTACCTTAAAATTACTATTTCTGAATTGGTTGTACAGCCTAATACTTTCCGGGATCCCATAAATAAAGCAACCAGGACAATTAACTTGGAATACCTCGACTAGAATTACATTGTCTCTTTCCTTATCAATATTAGTTGGCTTTCCTTGAATCCATTCTGAAATCTTTAGATTAGGCGCTCTCTTACCAATTATATTGTTCATGTGATGAATACTGAATATAAAACTGCGCTAATATATCTCGCGTGTTTGATAAAGTATAGAACAAACTCACGGTTCACCCTTGTTCTGCCGATCCTTTGAGATTGCAGCATACTTTTCGATTTCTTGCTCTTCTATCTTCCTCATGATTTTGTCTTCATTATTTATCATCGCCATTTTGATGTGTCGAGTACCCGTTTTCTCCTCACTGACAAGATAAATGGATTCCATAGCCAATGCTGCTCCCTCATCCATGGATAACTCATTTTTATAATTCTTCTCTAGGAACTCAGTTACTTGATCGCTACCGGCACCTATGGCAACTGCATCATAGCCAATATAAGTACCACTAGGATCTGTAAGATACAGCGATGCACCGTTCGCATCCACACCAGCAAGTATAAGCGCTACGCCAAACGGTCGAACACCTGCATATTGCGTGAACTGTTGGGCCATATCTGCAATATTTTTAGCAACCCCTTCCACATCAACTGGTTCGTCGTAGATTAAGCGATTGCTTTGAGCAAAAAATCTGGCATGATCAATCTGGGTTCGAGCATCAGGAATATATCCAGCTGCTGCTACACCTATGTGATCGTCAACTTGAAAAATCTTTTGAGTCACGTTCGAGATTTGCAATTTCCTTGCCTTTTCCTCTACTGCTAGAATCACCCCACCTTTAGTTTTTATCCCAATGGCTAAAGTGCCTCTCCTAACAGTCTCTATTGCATATTCAACTTGATAAAGTCTGCCATCGGGAGAAAATACAGTAATCGCTCTATCATATCCTGCTGCTGCTGGTAACAATACATTTTCTACTACTTTGTAGAGTTTAATTTAAATTTACCTTAGTTATATTTATATCCCGTAATAACATCCACGTCTTACTTTCAATATGCCTGAGGATGAGATCGTCTTTTACGGTCATCAGAATGTTAGATGTCTACATCCGAGGACTATTGAAGTCACAACTGACTCACATCTGACGCTAAGAGGCGACTGCATTATAGGCGTAAGAGCAAGCAAGGCTTGCTACGATTTGAATGATCTTTTGAAAAGCAGAATTCAGGATGATCTCGCAGTGATCAGGATGGAGATCTCGGTGGGAAATGCCATAATGCAGATTAATGGAAGAGGTGATAAGCGTTTGTCTTTGTCTAGCCAAACCGAAGTCGTCATAAGGAAATCAAATTTTATTTCCTCCAGAACTCTCTGTATCAATTGTGACAAGGGGTCAGTAGACATGCCAAAAGTGATGAGAAGGCTATTACAAGACCCTTCATCAAAAGGAACTCTGAAGATAACATCTGAATAAAATGCTAAAAGGATTGTTCGAATATTAAGATTAGTGAGCTTGTCCAGATATTTCCTTGAATGCAAAATTGTACCTCTTTGTTAGTTCATGAGTAATTTCAGGTGGGATTATAATCGACTCCTTTTTAATCTTATTATCACGAATCTGTTGCATAAGTCCTGATTTTTTTAGCCAATCCCTCAGGAGCTGTTTATCATAGCTGGTTTGATCACTCCCAGGAAGATAACTGGACTTCAGCCACAGTCGAAATTCGTCAGGACCTATAGAATCAGCCAGAATTATTCTATTATCAGCATCCCTACCGAATTCAAACTTCACGTCAGCAATAATGAACTTGGCCTTCTCGGCTAGAGCACTCATTTTGTTGTATAACGAAATTGATGCCTGTTCAAGAAATTCATATTCATTCGCTGATAGGATTTCTGACTCTAATATTTTTCTTTTAGTAATGGATAGATCGTGTAAGTCAGATTTCGTTGAAGGATCCAAAATTGGAAAAGGTAATTTTGCGGCCTTTAACGGCCTGAAGGATTCACCAAATAGCCTTCCATTATTTTCATTGTTTCTGAACCTATCGAATAAACTTCCGTACAAATATCCTCTTACGACGAATTCTAGTGGGATAACCCTTAACTTCCTTACTTCCATCATGTCTTTTTTCGGGACGGCTATCATATGATTCGGAAAATCAAGGTACTCGAACCAAAATTTAGCGAAGCTGCATAAAATCTCGCCTTTATGTGGTACCAAGGTTGCCATTCTGATATCAAATGCAGAAATGCGATCGGAAAAATGGAATAACAAATGGCCATTGTCTAATTCATAAATGTCTTTAACCTTGCCTTGTCGCACGAGTTTCAAGCATACACTCCTGAACATGCCGTCGATAAATACTTCTTCCTCAGAAGATTCAGATAGCTGCATAATAATTTTCTCGTCGCTCAATCGTGGCGATAGCCTGAATCAGAACTTCTAAAGGGCAGTTGTGAAAATAAATGAAAGCCAAAGGTCATGGTGGGATTCGAACCCACGACCTAAGGTTTACAAAACCTTCGCTCTAACCAGGCTGAGCTACATGACCGCAACTTTGGTGTTGATCGAGTTCATCTGACGTAATTAATACTTTGTTGGCCCCAAATTTCCTTTAATTATGACCGTATTTTATACAAAGATATGAAAAACAATGGATCCGCAGAGTCGAGGTTTGTAGTGCTTGTTAATATAGAAAATAAACCTTATATTAGTGATCCCGAAGGGGACACAATTCTTCGAGACTTGGTTTTGAAGGATGGATATTCAGTAGTCGAATCCATTCGATCAGCAAAGGCCCTAAAAATGAAAGTAAGGGCTAGAAATCCCAAACATGCAGAGAAAATCGTTAGGAAGATTTGTGAGGAATTAAGAATTTTCAATCCGATATTGAGTAACTGCACAGTGAAAGTAATCGGAACCATTTTAAAGCAGTAACAAACCGCTTAGTAGCGTTGTTCAGTATGCAAAATTGCTATTATATCAGTTAGGAGTGAGAACGCCAATAAATATACTTCAGACATAGCTAAAGAAGTATTTACTGATGACCTCGAGATGAGTTTGATATCGTGGCTTGGTGGTTTTCCAATAACTTTCAAGTGTTTTTGCAAGTATTTGAGTCGGAACGAACCAGAAAGAAATCAATAAATCCGGTTTAACTGTACTATCGCTCCGTGGTTCGTGTTGGTGTATTAGTTTTTCCAGGTAGCAATTGTGAAAGGGACGTCCAAACTGTCCTTACGCAATATGCCGGGATAGAACCAGAGCTTATATGGCACACTAAAATTGACCTAGGGAAATATGATGCATTTGTTATTCCTGGCGGATTTACATATGGCGATAGCTTACGTGCAGGTGCTATAGCTGCCCACAGTCCTGTAATTGAACAATTGAAAAAGATGGCCAAGCAGAATGTTCCGATTTTGGGGATTTGCAATGGTTTTCAGATTCTAGTTGAATCAGACTTGCTTCCTGGCGCACTGACAACTAACTCATCTCTTAAATTTGTATGCAAGCGAGCAAATCTTGTGGTAGAAAATAACACCACCCCATTTACAAGTCTGTTCAAGAGAGGAGAGGTTATATCTATTCCTGTTGCGCATGGTCAAGGTCGTTACATTAACGATATAGAATCATTTAGAAAACTCAAAAGGAATAAACAGATAATATTTAGATATATTGACGAAAACATTAATGGATCAATGAATGACGTTGCAGCAGTCTGTAATGAGCAAGGTAACGTAGTGGGTATGATGCCTCATCCGGAGAGAGCAGTAGCACTTCGGGGAAGACTAAAAGTGCATGATTCTAGGGAACATCTGATATTCGAGTCTCTGCGCGCCAGTCTCTCTGACCATTGAAATTCTGAAGGGGGAGGACCATGTCTAGCATCACGAAGGCCGAAGATCAATACATGCGAAAAAAATTACGCCGTAAACCGAGCAAATTTGAGCTTGATGTCATCAGCGCCGAATGGTCGGAGCATTGTTCGTACAAATCATCAAAAAAGTTCATTAGGAAATTTCCCAATCAGAGTAAATACGTCCTGCAAGGTGTTGCGTCTGACGCTGCTCTGTTAGATATTGGTCGAGGTTACGTGCTAGCTGTTCACATTGAAAGTCATAATCATCCATCCGCGGTTGAACCATACGGGGGCTCAGCCACCGGTGTGGGCGGAGTCATCAGAGATATACTCTCATTAGGGACTAGGCCTATTGCCATCCTAAATGCGCTTCGGTTTGCCCCAATCGATCATATTTCCGAACGACAATCGCAGAAGTCCAGATGGCTATTGAGAAATGTAACTAAGGGCATTGCAGATTATGGAAATTGCATAGGCATTCCTACAGTTGGCGGAGAAATGGAATTTGATAGTGGATTTAGCAATTACTGCCTGGTTGACGTGGCCGCGATTGGAATCAGTAAGCGTAACAAGATTGTTCCGAATACATCAAACCTAGGCGACGTAGTTCTCTTGGTAGGCGGCGAGACTGGAAGAGATGGCATTCACGGCTCTTCATTTGCCTCAAAGGAGTTAAATTCAGAAGATCGATCCGCTGTTCAAATACCAGATCCCTTCACCGAGAAGCTATTGATAGAGGGATTACTTGAAGCAGTCGACAAAGGCTTGATTAAAGCCATGAAAGACCTTGGTGGTGGAGGACTTTCTTGGTGTCTGTCTGAAATATCAGTTATGTTATCAAAAGGACTTGAGATAGACATTTCAAAAATACACGTCAAGGAGGATGGAATGTCGCCTTCAGAAATTATGATATCAGAGTCTCAGGAAAGAATGCTGGTCGTCACAAGCCAAAAAGAATCGAAAAATCTAGTAAAGGTTCTTGAAAAGTATAATTTACGATATTCAATAATTGGATCCGTAAAAGGAAAGAAAAACCTAGTCATCAGAGACAGAGGAAAGGTAATCATGAATATGCCGTCATTGTTTATTTGTCGGGCCCCCCTCATTGATAGAAGATCTGCAGCTCCGAAATCTAGGAGTGTTAAACCAGTTCCCCAATTTGGCAAGCGTCCGATAGATATCGCTAACAATATCCTTCAACTTTTGGGAAATCCTAACATCGCCGGCAAAGAATGGATTTATCAACAGTTCGACTACGATGTTGGTATTAGAACTACGTTGAAGCCAGGAGAGGCTGATTCGAGTGTTATTAGTTTAGAGAACGGAAAATTCTTAGCTATTAAACTCGATGGAAATTCTAAGCAGTGTAATTTCGATCCATATCAGGGTACTTTAAACGTCCTGTCAGAAGTCTGTAGAAACATTGTCTCTACTGGTGGTAATCCAATTGCAATCTTTGATCATCTCCAATTCGGTAGCCCAGAAAGACCCGAGATTTTCTGGGCTTTTAAACAATCAGTCCAGGCAATTATTGATTATTGTACTTTTATGGATCTCCCAGTAGTCGGTGGAAAGGTTAGCTTTTATAACGAAACATCAGAAGGCCCCATCAAGCATTCGCCTGTTATTGGTGCAATTGGGCTAATTGATCGGTCAGAGTGGATAATGCAACCAGGCGTTAGTTCAGATGAATCTATATTTATAATTGGTAATACGAAAGATGAAATGGGTGGTTCAGAATTTTATGAAGCTACTGGAAACAAAGAAAATGGAAGAATACCGACTGTAGACCTGAACGTAGATAGACTGAATTCAAAAGCTGTCTTAAAGCTAATTCGTGGCAATGTTGTAAGATCTCTTCATGATTGCTCAAAAGGAGGTCTAGCAATATCACTTTGTGAGATGGCAATGGCTGGTGAAAATGGCTTACAAGTATATTTAGATAGGGTACCTAACACCTGCTCTACTATATACGATCTTATATTTTCTGAATCCCCTTCTCGATATGTAGTAGGTACCGATGACAGTGATGGGGTTCACAGGATACTTTCTGCTATAGATGGCCTAAAATATTCTGAAATAGGAACAGCAACTAGCAAGGGATCAGATGCAATCTTATATCATAGAAAAATGGGAGGCCCGGTGACGCTATCTCACAAGAGTATGGTCAGAAGCTATGGAAGATTAGGAACCATCATGGAACAGAATTCCTTAAGCTGACCCGACTGGCAGGGAAAATCGAACCTACTATCCCATCGCCATCATTGTGTTATACCTTTTTGATAATATCGCAAATTATTGAATGCGACACATTTTTTAGTCGATTATGAGAGTTTAATGTACATTTGGATCTTAGTCGATCACACATCTTTATACTCATGAATGGTATACAATTTGGAATGCCTGTCATAAAGGAAATAAATTTATGTGGTTATGGTAATGGTACATGAGAATTGTGGCGTATTTGGCGCATTTTCAATTAACGGTGATAATGTCACTCCACTTGTAATTGATTGTCTGAGAGCTCTACAGCACCGCGGACAGGAAGCATGGGGCATCGCTGTTCCAAATAAAATGCCATTCAAAAGACTGGGTTTAGTCTCTGCATCAGCTTCTGAATTTAAAAGCATATCTAAAAAATATAAATCTAATATCGCAATTGGACATGTTCGATATTCCACTTTTGGCAAAAGTACGCTAAGCAACGCTCAACCTATAAAAGTAAAGGATCTGTGCGTAGCTCATAACGGTACCATAGCGAACGTGGAAGAAATGTCTGGCATGGTAGGAGGCTGTACGTTCACTCCTCATACAATGAGTGATACGCTCGTAGCTGCTCAACGACTAATCATGCACTTGGAAAAAAATCCTAGCATGACTGATTCTATTTCCATCCTAAAAAGTGAGATAGTCGGCTCATTTTGCTTCATGTTCTTGACAGATAATTCTTCTGTTTATGCCGCAAGGGACCCCAGGGGATTCAGGCCATTAGTACTTGGAAATCATACAGAAACCAACACATACATGATCGCATCAGAATCTTGTGCTTTTTCAGCAGTTGGGGCGAAGCTACTGAGAGACGTAGAACCAGGCGAAATCATAAAGCTAGACAAAGAAGGCATCAAAAGCGAACGTTTCGCAAAGGAGCCTCACGCCCACTGCGCTTTTGAATTTACATATTTTGCTCACCCGACTAGCATAATGGAAGGAGTAAACGTATATGCGGCTCGAAAACGAATCGGACAACTCCTTGCTAAAAAATACCCGATTGTCGATGCTGATTTAGTGATTCCTGTACCAGATTCAGCTAGACCTGCAGCTCTCGGATATTCAGAAGCACTTGGATTACCATTTGAGGAAGGGTTGTTAAAAAATAGATATAGTAAAAAGGGTTCGATGCGCAGTTTTATAGAACCATATGGAGAAACTAGAGTAGAAATTAACAAGGGAATTATACCTATTAGAGACGTTATAGAGAAGAGAAAGGTCGTTGTTATCGATGATAGTATAGTTAGAGGTACCAGCTCTCACTCCATCGTAAAAATGCTGCGTGCTTCTGGTGCTAAAGAAATTAGCATGATAGTTACTTATCCACCAATTCGATTCCCATGTTATGCTGGTATAGATTTCCCTTCGCAGGAAGAGCTTATCGCATATCAAGAGACAAGGAATGAAACTTCCATTGAAAAAATTGGCTCCAAAATATCGAAAATAATTGGTGCCAATTTTACAGGATATAATGATACCTCTACCTTGGCTGAGGCTATTGGAATTTCGGAAGACCAACTTTGCTTTACTTGTTCTACGGGCGACTATACTTCACTCGGAATCACGCCGATTTTTAAAACTAGGAAAGAAATGAAGGGTGAGGATTAGAATGTCAACCAATTTGATCTTGCGATAACAAAAAAGGCACTAGCCATTACCGGAGTGGGTTAAACTTAGCCGAATCGAAAGTGTTAAATTAATTCAACTTGCCTTCTACGTCTTCAGCACTTTGCAATACCCGTTGCTCCATCTCCTTTCTATATTCATAGAGCTTGTTTGATAACTCCTCATTTTCGAGTGCGAGGATCTGGCAGGCCAAGAGTCCCGCATTCTTCGAACCGTTCACTGCTACGGTAGCCACTGGCACTCCAAATGGCATTTGTACGATTGAGAGCAGGGAATCGACGCCATCAAACGAAATTCTTATTGGTACTCCGATGACTGGGAGAGTGGTTAGCGATGCTAGCATCCCAGGTAGATGAGCTGCACCGCCAGCTCCGGCAATAATAACCCTTATTCCGCGGCTCCTACAAGTCCGTGCATAATCAATCATTTTATCCACGGTTCTATGGGCAGAAACAATCCTGATTTCGTATTTTACATCAAAGAGCTTTAATATTTCGGCGGCCTCTAGCATAACACTTAGATCAGATTCACTTCCCATCAAAATTCCTACGTTACTGCGTGATAAATCTACTCACCTCTAATTTGCCTCAACTATCCTTAACGATCGACGAGCGAATTCTGCTCTTCGCATGGATTGTGTTAAGGAATTCGCAACTGCAGTAATGTGACCAAGTTTTCTACGAGGTTTGGTTATCGTCTTCCCATATAGATGAAGTTTTACTCCTGGCACGGCAAAGAGCGGTTTTATTCCTTCCAACTTATAGGAACCTTGAAATTCGTTTGGTCCTAGAATATTGTACATCGTAGCAGGGGACAATAATTCAGGCTTAGACAGCGGTAGGTCCAACACAGCTCTTATGTGTTGCTCGAATTGTGAAACTGAAGAGGCCTCGATAGTGTAATGGCCCGAATTGTGTGGGCGGGGGGCAATTTCATTTAATACTACCTTGTCATCGGCTGTTACAAACATCTCTATGCCAAAGATGCCGGCAGTCTTAAAAGCATGCATAATATTACATGCAATTTTTCTAGCTTTTTTCTTGACAACATTTGATACCCTGCCTGGGACAATACTCCGATCTAGGATCCCCTGCTTGTGACGATTTTCCGCTACAGGAAAACATTCAATCTGACCCCTCATGTTTCTTGCAACCATAATCGATATCTCATTTTCAAACTTGACGAACTCTTCGAGCATACATTCTCTACCAGCAAAGTATCGTAAAGCGTCGTGAATTTCACCCGTAGACCTTATGAAATAATTGCCCCTTCCGTCATAACCATTTTCACATGCCTTAAGGATCACTGGAAATCCATAGTCCCTTGCATTCCTAACTAACTCTTTCTCTGAGTTAATGAGAGCAAAATTAGGAACAGGAATCTTATTTTTCTTCATGAAAATTTTTTGTCTATACTTATTTTGTATAATATAAAGCGTTTCAGGTGATGGGCGGATCTCGTAATTTTGCGATCCTAGTTCCTTTAATGCTGCAGAATTGGTAAACTCGATTTCGTATGTAAGCAAATCAGATTTACTAGCTAACAATTTAAGCGAACTATCATTTTTAAAGTCAGAAACAATCAAATCGTCACAAACCTTTGCCGCCGGACAATTCGGGTCGGGATCTAAAATCAGGACCTTAAGTGACAGTCTTTTTGCCTCTTGTGAAAGCATTTTTCCAAGCTGACCTCCTCCTATGATTCCGATGCAAAGTGGGTCTACTGATGCGAATGCTCCTTTTTTCAACTGAATCCTGTTTTTTATCGTCGGGTTAGATCAAATTAAAGTATTTGCCATCTACTCAATGAACATATGAAGAAAACCGCCTTACATATTGGAAGTTTCTGACGACTCATAATTTTCTTTCCAGATAAACGTTCGTAAAAATCCAAATATACCTGTCAACGCAATAAACCTATTGAAAGATAATTTCCAAGGATTGTGTGAAAGGATTGTACATCTAGATAAGTCTATTCGATTTGCAGGTCTTGCAAATAGCGAAGGTGTTCTTCTAGGAGTCGCTGAGAGAGAGGGTCTGAAACCTCTTTTGACACCTGAGCAGAGAGCTCAATATGCTATCACAGCAGCAACTAGGCAATACACAAGACTAAGATGGCAGTACCATCTTGGAAAGATCCATTATGCAAGCTCTCACTATTCGAAACTTGTAAGGGCAACTATTCCTATAACTGATTCTGATAATACACTGAATTATGTGCTATTGCTATCATTTGATGCTAAGACTGAAAATATTCACGAAATCATAACAGGTAGAATAATACCGGAGGTAAAATTATCCAGCAATAGTCTACCGTGATGGATTCATCATACTTAAATTTATAAAATAGAAAAGTTTCTTGACTTTACCTCAAAGCCATGTCATTGTTTAGCAGAGATGCCACCATCGACCGTAATAACCGTTCCTGTGATCCATTTCGCGTCCTCAGAAGACAAGTAACTTACCACCCCCGATATATCCTCCGGTTCTCCTATGCTGCGTAAGGGAAAAGAGGATTCAAGCATATGCCTTGCATTGTCATCTTGAAGATATGGCTCAATCATGGGACTTTTAATAGTAGAAGGTGCAATACAATTGCATCTTATACCAAATTGCCCATATTCAACTGCTATGCTCTTTGTCAGCATTATTACTCCTGCCTTGGTTACACCATAGACAGAAAGTGGAACGTTTGCTATTGACCTGATTCCTAGTAAAGATGAGATATTTATTATATTCCCAGCATTTTTTTCGATCATTATTGGCAAGACAGATTTGATGAATCTGAACGTACCTATCAGATTCACATTGATTAGCAAATTCCACTGGTCGTCGTTCATCAAATGAAAGGGAGTGGGATCGCTAATTACGCCAGCACTGTTTACTAAAATATCAACTGTATCAAATTTCGATATTGTCTGGTCAATAGCGCTCAAAACTTCAGCTTCTTTTGTAATATCAGTGCGTACGGCCAAAACATCTCTTTTGTTGCCGAAGGCAGCATTAATCTCAGATAATTTAGTTCTGTCTCTGCCAATTAACACAACTTTGCATCCCTCTGAAAGCAATCTCTTTGCCGTGACCTTACCCACTCCTCCGGTTGCTCCGGTAATAATAGCAACCTTTCCATTTAGTTTCATAGCTGATAAACCAATTTTCTTTTTAAAGTACTTTTCGTATTTTGTTCTCGCCAAATTACAACTCGACTGTAAATAGTGAAATCGTACCGACTTGACGGGTAGTTGATTTGCTACCGATTGATTAGCTACGTAATCGTGAGGCAATCTCTATGAACTGGCGTAGTGGCTCCGAGCAATCAGTTGCCCCGCTAAAGCTGAGAAAAAAAATACTTTAAGATGTAAATCTA
>JBQCDO010000173.1:0-10149 GCA_051961195.1 Nitrososphaeraceae archaeon
CAGAAGGCTACTTTTGGTGCCGGTTGTTTTTGGGGCGTCGAAGAGGCATTCAAACAGCTTCAAGGTGTAAAGAGTACCGCAGTCGGATATACTGGAGGTTGGACACAAGATCCTACCTACAAGCAGGTTTGTACCGATAGGACCGGCCACGCCGAGGCTGTTGAGATTCTGTTTGATCCTGACGAAATAACTTATCAGGAGTTGCTCGATGAATTCTGGTCAGTTCATGATCCTACCACTAAGAATAGACAAGGCCCAGACATAGGATCGCAATACCGTTCAGCTATTTGGTATCATACTCCAGAACAAAAAATTATGGCTGCACAATCTAAAGACAAGATACAAGACACTTTCAAAAGTGCTGGGAGAATTGTATTTACAGAAATCTTGCCTGCTTCCAAATTCTATAGAGCCGAAGAATATCATCAAAGTTATTTCGAAAAGATGGATGGAGCTAGGACGTGCTATCCGAGACGAATAGTCTGACTTATCTGTATATGTCGTACAGGAAAACCGGTGCTTACAATATATGAATATGACTTTAATTCGAAACAAGTAATATTGTACATATGTAACAGATTTGAACGCGTCTCTGGATTTGGCACTCAGGAGATCTAAAAACAATCGTAACTTTTCGCCTAGCAGATAATGAACAACTATCAAAACATTGAATTAGATGTTCAAATCTAGAGAGAGATTTCTAATTCAGAGCAATATAGCAATAATTCTGCTTTGTCATCTTTGTGGAGTTAAGACGACAATATTTTGATGTCAAAGGTAGTGTATTGTTATCTTGACATACTAATGCTGAGGCGAAAAAGTTTCCAATGAAGTTGCCTTTGATTTGTCACAAGTCATGCAGGACGGTCTGTAATTATACACTTCTTGGTATGAACTGACATCATTCCACCTGAGCAATCCCCGGAATAAGCCGGGGCATATCCAGAGGGACCTATAGCAGTGACACTGTACATCCCCATGTGTAGCCTGACTGGTGTGCCAGATATGTTGCCCCTGAATGAACTAGGCATTGGATCATTACCGTGAATGGTGACTCTGACGTCAGACGGTACTAGTTTGGCTAGCTTATTTACAATTTTTACTGTTACTATTAACGTGCCTTGATCATTACCAAATGACTTTAGGATGACTGAGGCATCGGTAACTAGTGACTTTTTCTTCACAAAGTCTGTTCCAGCAAAGTCCTTAACATATAAGATTGAAGGCTTGAAGGATAGGGGGCTACGTCCAGAAACTACACTTATCTGATTAAATACCGGAAAAGAGTAAATTACAAAAACCAATACAAATGCGACGCACGCCACTATAATTCGACGAATCGAAAACATTCCTGATTATTTATGGGCTAATTGCTATTATTCTTTTTTCTAAACCGATTAAAGATATTTAAAAAAACTTAAATCTTTCCTGGTCAAGATAGTTTAGTGGTCGCGTAATAAAGTACATTTCTAATAAACTAGCATTCATGGTAGGGATTTGTACTGGAGGCATTGCTATAGCTATAGCCTTAGTTCTAAGGTTAGCAGCAAGTGGTCCTTTTATTCCGGAAATAGCATCACAGACGTTATTCTCTCTTACCCCTGGGGCACTAGAATCCCAGGCAGTAGAAAACTTAGGGCCTCTCGCCAAATATTCCGCTCTTGTTGGTGCAATACTCGCTAATCTGATAGTTTACGGGCTGTTGGCCATATTTTTTACCCGAAGATCAAATCGTACCCCACAGAGCTACTTGCTTAATTCCCTATTATGTGCAATAATTTCCTCAATTATCTTCTTAGCGTTAACAATCGCTCTCTTAGCCTTAACAGAAGGTCAGGCTCAGTCAATATCGATCTTCTCACTGGTAGCTTACCTAATTCTACCCCAGCTTGTCTACGGTTTTACGCTTTACGCCGTGCTTTACAAACGAAGTTACGAACGTGCCGTTCAGAGTCCTGAGCTGACGAAGAGTCTCAGTCCTTCTGAAGAGCAGATAGATCAGCCAAAAAGACAGATACTTCGTGCAGGTATTGCTGCTGCAGTTGCTATACCCGTTATATACTTAGGACTTGAAAGTCTTCTTTCTCCTCAGCGAGCCATTCAGAACACCAAGTCATTATTATTATCTCAATTTCAGCAGAGATTGAAGAACATCAGACCAAAGGGCTTTGAAGATCCAAGACTGGCTCCGCTGTTAGATTCTGAAGTAACTCCCACTGACCTGTTTTACAGAATAGATAAGAACGCCCTGGTGCCACAAGTAAATCTCGAGACCTGGAATCTGAAAGTCACAGGGCTAGTAAATAGGCCGCTGACCTTGGATAATCCGCAAATCAAATCTTTGGTTCCTGTAGAGCAATTTGCTACTCTGGAATGCGTCAGCAATAAAATCGGGGGAGAACTCATTAGTACTGCCGCTTGGAAAGGTGTTCATTTGAAAGATATACTCGGAATGGCAGGCGTCAAGTCAGGGGTCAAATACATTGTATTCAGATGCGCTGATGGATATGATGTTGGTATCCCCATTGATCGAGGATTGTTAGATGGCAGTATTTTGGCGTATGAAATGAACGGTGCATCATTAACCCCAGAACATGGTTTTCCTCTTAGGGCAATTGTTCCAGGTCTCTATGGAATGATGAATCCTAAATGGATCACAGAAATAGAATTGGTCGATAAGATCTATGAGGGTTATTGGCAAAGGAAAGGATGGGCCAATAACGCAAAATACAATACACATTCCTTTATCGTAATTCCTGGAAATGCTGCTGTTAGACAAAGATTCCGTGGATTACAATCATCAGAGACCGTTAATCAGGGATCGGAAGGAATTCCTTTTGGTGGGATGGCTTTTGCCGGAGATCGCGGGATCTTGAAAGTGGAAGTAAGTACTGACGGCGGCACTTCATGGAAGCCCACTATACTAAAAGACCCACTTTCACAATATTCCTGGGTGCTATGGGCCACCAGGTTGGATTTGAAAGAAAATGAATCGAATCATAATGTCTACGTTAGGGCTACCGACAAAACTGGCAAGGTACAGACAGCTCAGATAAGTGATCCTTTTCCAAATGGAGCAACCGGCTATTATATACTTTCTACATAACAGTGATAAAGAAACTGTACCCTCTTTTGTATCTATTCAACAAGATTTCAATTCTCTGGTTTTATAAATGAAAACTAGGACATGCAATATAGTAGACAAAGCTTGACCACCGGGTGAAGTACGAATTATAATTGGTATGATACGCTAATCTCTAACAAACATATTGTATGGTCGATAGTCTAGTCTATCCTTATGATTTGATTTTCTAATACGAGGTCATATTTGGAGTCAACTGATAACGTGAATGTTTCTAACATGCCTGCATTTTTTATAAAATAGTTACTAAATCCGTATGATGCTCTGAGTAAATGTTTTGATAATTTGATAGAAAGCGTAAGCAAGAGTAACCTGACGAGTATCAAACAAGTATGCTTACAGTACAATTCGGCCTCACTCAATGTGGCTAATCAAGCACCGTTTCAATGTAGACGGTTTTCAATAGATAGACATAACTTGGACCCTGGGTAAAAAGCATCAGCTATTTAAAATGCTCATAAAAAATCAGACATTTAATCTTGTACTTTTTAGTTTGTGTCTAATCACTACAATATATTTGGTATATCCTTTTGTTACAATCCTGATTTTTATAGATTCACCTTCTTTTGTAAATTCTCTAGGCAGGCCAGCGGTTATCAACGCATTCTTACTTAGCGCTAGTACAGCGACAATTTCTACATTACTACTAGCAGTATTCGGAATCCCACTGGGCTATTTTCTAGCCAGATTTCACGATCTTCAAGGGATATCAATTCTAAGACTTATAGTTTTCTTACCTTTGGTTCTACCCCCATTAGCAAGCGGCGCATTGCTTTTAGGGGCATATGGTCCTCTATCTCCAATAATGAAAATGCTCCCAATCCCAGACGTTACCCAGTCAATATCTGGGATAGTAATTGCACAAGCCTATGTTGCTTCTCCTTTTATGATTCTGGCGTCGGAGATGGCCTTTAAATCGTATGATGAGTCCTTCGAAAGAGTATCGCGCGTATTGGGTAAAACACGACTCCAGACTTTCACACAAGTGTCCATCCCATTGGCTAAAAATGGAATAATTATTGGATCTATCATATCGTGGGTCAGGGCAGTGGGAGAGTTGGGAGCAACAATGATGCTGGCTTACAATCCCCATACAATCTCGATCCAGATATTTGAAGACAACGCTATCGGAGGGTTATCTCGGGCTATCCCAGATATTTTCTTCAGTATTGTACTTTCAATTACAGCTTTAATTGCTTTCTGTTTCTATTCAATTAGATCTAGAAATGGGAGTTACTTGAAAGTCAATTAAGGACATGAACGGACTCGAACTTGTAAACCTGAACAAAGTATTTCCTGGCTTTACTCTTGGGCCGCTTAATTTGAGAGTAAAACATGAGGTACGAGTCATATTAGGTGCTACAGGTAGTGGTAAAACGACGATTCTTAATATTATTTCCGGATTGTCAAAACCAGATAGCGGATCTATTATTTTGGATGGCGTCAACATAACTAACCAGCCGCTAGAGAGAAGAAAAATAGGGTATATATTCCAAAAACCGTTTTTATTTCCTCATTTAGGTGTTTATGACAATGTCATTTTCGGACATAGAGAACATGAATCAGCTGGTGAATCTGAAATCAGAGAGTTACTCAAAGATTTAGGCATTTGGCACCTTTGTGATCGAAGAATACAAGGCCTAAGTGGTGGCGAGATGCAAAAAATTTCTTTGGCTAGAATGCTTATTACCAAGCCCAAAATCATGCTTATGGATGAACCACTGTCAAATCTAGACGATCAATTCAAAAAAAAATTGAGGTTGGATCTGCGGCGGGTGCTGAAGGAAAGAAACATCCCAACTATTTATGTTACACATTTTGAACAGGATGTTTATGCGCTAGCCGATACGATATCTATCTTGTACAAGGGCAGAGTGGTCTATGACGATACTTTGGAAGCCGCTCTGAAAATACAACAGCCATTTACTTTTCCCTTCCGTTCTGATATATTTATTGCCGAAGGCAATTATATTGAAGGCGTTGTTACTTATTGTAAGAAAGGCATTACTAGGTTCAAATATTATACTCAAGTGCTTGAAATTCTGGGAGAATATCACGTAGGATCAAGAGTTGGTATTTTAATCAGACCAGAAGACATAATTCTCTCCAGGCGAATTCTAAAAACTAGTGCGCGTAACCTCTTGCATGTTAAGATCGTACATATAGAAAAGCCAATAGAATCGGCAGGAACAGTCAATGTCTATATGATGTTAGAACAAAGGTTGCACCTAGTTGCCAAAATTACCGATGAAGCCAGATTAGAGCTTGGAATAAAAGATGGCGACGAAATATTTGTAATATTCAAGGCGTCTGCGCCTCAAGTTGTCAGGGAAGGATATTCCATTTAACATTCTTTCGATACACCATGAACATGAAAATGTTTTTCAATATATTATAGATGCTTCTTGGGTTTGTGGCACATTCATATCAGATTGGAAATAATATCCAACACCAACGCATAAATTATTACAATTTATTTAATTGAACAGCTGCAACATATGATGACAATAAGCTTGCACCAAAATAAAGCAAGTCATGGGACTGCGGTAGTTATTCTTTCACATAGGCCTTATTTTTTTACTGTGATAGTAGTTCTGACCATAACATCTTATTCGGTAAGTTTTCGCATTTAGATTCGGAGCTTGTGTTTCCTATGAGTCTGGTTAGAAAGTAGGTTGCAATCTAAAGTCATTGAATTCTGATTGCAACTGGAGTTAAATGTATTCCAGAAACAAGTACATAATATAGAAGATTTGAGTTAATTTTTTTGGTGGTATCACCTGTATAACAATCGGTCATACCTGCAATATTTCCAGGATCTTAGGAGGAGAGTAATCAGGATTGTAATTACCCTAGTTATACTATTGATCATTATTACAACATTTAGTATCAGAATAATTGATTACGGACCGTATAAAGTAGCAATCTTGTATCCAGATCTATTTAACAATATTGCGATTCAAACCATGGCATTGATGCGACACGATCTTCTGCCGCATAACGTTACCCTAATTCAAACATCTCCTGGACAGGCTTTTTTTGCACAGGTTTATGTTGCAGCACTCCTGGCCCTAATTTTTACTATACCTGTAATGACCAAGGAAATTATTTCATTTATTAGACCTGGCCTTTATCGACGCGAAAGGTTATTCGTGAAAAAGATGACTTTGGCTTCTGTGTTACTCTTTGGATTAGGCTGCTCATTTTCGTATTTCGTTGTAATACCACTAGTACTCGAATTCTTGTATAAATATGGTGAAATCATTGGTATTGCTACCTTCCTTGATATATCCCACTTTGTGCCCTTTGTACTTCAGTTTCTAATTGCATTTGGTATTTCCTATCAGCTCCCATTATTAATGTGGGGCCTCACGATTTCTGGATTTGTGCGGCCAAAGTTTTGGAGAAATAACTTTCGATATGTTATCATCATACTTGCGATCTTTGGGGCAATCGTGACTCCAGATGGAAGTGGCATTACGATGTGGTTCGTAGCTGGGCCAATGATGTTGCTATATATAGTTGGTATGTTTACTATAGAACGCAAAACACCTAATTTAGTGTAAGAAGACTGAGATTAGCCAAATCAGAATAACATGTGAACCCATAGTACATGTTGAGATAAATCGTCATATGTAAATTTTTATTCCCTGACCAATCAGTGGAGTTCAATTACTATGATAAGAAAATCAATAGTCGTGCGTGTTTGTTGACAGACAGACATTGACAGCCTTTCAAGCCAAAAAAGAACTCCAAACGTCATGGAAATCTTATATATAATAAATATGGTAACTGAACATGAGAACAAAACGGCCTATAATAGCAGTTGGTCTTGTCGCGGTAATCTTCTTAGTTGGAACCAGCATTATGCCCGCTATAACAACACCTGTAGTAGCACAGCAATATAACCAAACAAGTACAAAGGGAAATATGTCATCAGTGATGATGGAGTCTGTAAGAATGCATTTAAAGGCTGCAGATAACGCAATGTCAAGAGGCAATCCAGGGATTGCGTTAGAACAGATGAATTTGGCACAGATGCAGCTTTCAATGATAGGAATGAAGAAAATGGGAGTCATGAACCAATCTCAAGCTATGCAATTTATGAAGGGCAGTACCGCGAATATGAAAGCAGTCCCTGAAAATTGCATCATTCTTAACGACGGTACTTTGGAATGTAAAGATAGTCTCACCAATAGTTATTCGTTTACTACACCGTAAGAATTGCTACTGAAGAAATATCTACTACCAGAAGGCTTACCTGGTATCGATGTTTATATGGACTTCTATACATATCAATCCCGACTATCGTCAAAGTCCGTTGTAATTTACGTGGACTAGTCGGATATGTTGGAATGCCGGCAGATTTACTGTTCGACATGGATGTGTCAAAATCAGATATTATGTGAAAACAACATTGACTTTTGGAACGGGATCTTTACACTACCAATATTACTTTTTCACTCCAAGACCTTCGATGAGGTCTATCAACTCTCTATACTGCTTCACGAATGTACGCCCTTTACTAGTAATCATAAGCAAACCATTGCTTTCGTATCTAAGGATCATGTGCTTATTTTTCAAATCACCAAATAGATCTGTCATCTTATCATAAGACAGTCTAGAATACTGTTGAACATGAGTTGGCTTGGCGAGGCTTGTTCCTTCGTTTTGATACATATCCTGCTCTATAGCACTAAGTATATCATAAAATAGCTGAAGCTTGTGTCTCTTTTGCTGTTTCATTTTTATAGCACAGTTACTGAAATTAAATTCGTGCTTGTAACAAGTCTCCCGGAAGCCGGTACGTTTGATGAGGCCAGTTGACACGACGACAACACTTCACGAATTGAGCCATCACACGATTTTAGGTAATTGATAAACATACCTTTCGCAACTGTATTATTCATTTTTGACTGTAATCCGATTGAGAGTGGTTGGTCCTCTCTCCGAGACGATCGGTAATTGCAAATTTGGCTATATTGCCGGAACTCGCCAGGAATTGAATTCTGTTTATCGTCAGGAGCATCGCAATTTAATGACGTTTTCTTACGATTAGACAGTTCGTTATTTTCTAAAACATCTATCATTTACGAGATCAAATCCACTCTTGTTTACTCTTCGACTGGATTTAACATCCGTGTCCACATTGTGGTACAGCGTTATACCCAGATCAAATAAATGCCCTCTAAACAGTCTAGACTATTTTAATTGGTCTTCGGATGAACCAAAAAGATGTATTTTAAATTAGGTTGGGTATCTTCATTTTCGTTACTTTCTGCCAAAGACTTATTGTTAATCCCATCGATACAATCGAAACTATTACTGCAGTTGCGAATCTCATATTGAGTGACGGCAACAACTGAAAATACCGTATTGTATCACTTATATTTATTGCTCTCTGATATGTTTGTATGTACATGTCTGCAAGAGCCGGACCCATTGCACTCCCAATAATCCTGAGAAGTGTAGTCATTCCAATAGATAATCCGCTAAACTGTTTAGGAGTAACTAGTATAACTACATTCATTGCGCAAAAACTTGTTAGTGATAATCCAGTCGACAAAACTGCAAGGTTGAATCAAACGAATAATTCCGTTCAATGAAAAACGAGCAAATAATAAAGCTTGCCGTGGTGATAATAGTACCGAGTATGACAGGTTTTGGAGATCCTAACTTTGAAACGATGTATCCAGAGATTGGTCCAGACCTAGTAGGATAATTGCGAAAGGCAATTGGACCTTGCCGGTACTTATCGCGTCTTCATTAATTCCTACAGGTTCTGGATTTTCACTAATATTGGTATCGTTTGAAATAGCATAAACATTGAAAATCAGACTAAAACTATTATCAAATTTGCAGGCAGTATTGCTCTATTGAGCATGAGTTTGAAATTTATTAAGGGAAACTTGGATTTTCTTTCATTGAATAGGAAGGCACCAAACGAAATAGCCCCAAGCACTATAAACGGTAACACTTGAAGCATAGGATTATTGGCAGTAGATTGAACGCTCTGTTCATTTGTGGGTAGCTTCCTGAGGTTGTTTCGGCACTGTTTCCAGTAGATTCAAGAATGTCAACACTAGCAAGAGTGAAACGATCGTGACAGCTAATGCAATTGCTTCCTTTATGTCAATCTTGTTGCAAGAATAAAAGTAATCTGACTTTAGTATTGATATTTCGACCTTTAGAGATCTAGATTTGTAACACGCCTGTCCTTGTTTTTCTTGCCCATTCCCTGGAATTTTCTCAACCCATTCTTCTTCCTCATTAATATGGATAAAAAATCGAATAACTACTAATAATCCTATTGCGACCCGGAATTATCGTAAAGAATGTCATCATCCGTCCATAATTCTGGATAATGATTCCCCCCACGGTCAAGCCTATTACTGCGCCAGATGCGAACATGGATGTTACGATATCTTGCCCAATAGACATTTTTTCTCTTTAAAATTGGTCCTTGATAATACTAAATACAATAGGGAACATCGACATCCCTACTACCTGAATTGCTCTAGCAATCAGCAAAATGTTACACTTGATGCAAAACCTGATAGCGAAACCACTGTGGCATACACAATCATTATGATTAGCAGGATTTTCTTCCTTCCATATACCTGATAATTTGCCTGCAATTGGAGTCATTACTGCGTCGGAAACCAGATAAGCAGTAAGAATCCAAGAGGACATGCTATAAGACACATGAAATCTGCAATAAGATCTGGAATGGCCGGGATCAGAATAGTTTCAGCAAACATTACCATTGTAGCTATGCAGCTCAGTACAATTACGACCTTCCATGCACATTTTGATATTTTTACTGGATCAGTAGCATGAGGGCTAGAAATATGGGTACGTATGAATTTGGTGGCACTTCAAGTCTCTATTTCATGTTCCTTGCCATTATCGTAAGATGGTGATTTCAATTTCAATTTCAATAGGGTTATGTTTCTAACCGGAGTTCTTCTCCCTTGCCGAGTTTCCAATATCATTGGATATTGTGA
>JBQCDO010000174.1:0-9380 GCA_051961195.1 Nitrososphaeraceae archaeon
CCATCGAAGAGAGACTAAATCTTTTTCTAGGTCTCGCCGAGCGTGATATGGGTAAACTGGTCTGATAATCTCGTTTACTTTATTCCTTACAAATGACTCACTTTCGATAAGCTAATGGGTCCTATTACTTGGTTAGGCAATCTTCCGATGAATCCTTGAGCATTTGTATTAGGTACACTAACATATGGTATCATTTCACATGATACACCATCATATGCTCTAAGCCTTACTAGACTTGTCTGCGACATGATTTGTTAAAATTAAGCATATTTGAGTTCCCAGAATGCTTTATTCTCAGATTGGTTATCTAATATCGTAGGCCGATAGACACTCGCGCTTGGATTTAGATCAAGGGTTCATATCTATAGCGAATTAATTTCGATAAATTTATTTATATTTAATTTCTGTAGACGGATCGACTAGCAGTTGAAAGACAAAAGGAAGGGGTTCAATTAACTCAATATTAATTTCTTTTTGTTATAGGAACAAAGTATCCTGGTAAGTGGATTATGTAAATTCCAATAAACCCTACTACGCCGCCCAAAATTGCAAAGAGCAAATTCTCGGGCAGATGAGTATTAATGCCCAATTCTCGAATAATTAGCTGCAGGAATACAGTGATTACAATGCTAGAAGACCCAATCGTTGCTGTTAGCGAAGCACCAATTCGACTCAGACCGGTAGAGTAGGATAATGATCCAACAAATGGGATCAGCGAAAATAACAGGAGTATGACGAGAGCATTCGTAATTGAGATAGGCCTTTCAAACGATATAGTGGCCGATCCGTTCGGCAAAACACCATTGGTACCGTACGCTAGAATTTCAATCATTAACATCGCAAACAATAAAGTGCCGGACACGAACATAGTTGTGCCAGCTACCTCTATTGGGGAATATCTTGATAGAAGTTTACTAAGAAAGAGCACGCCAAGGGCAAATCCAAATGCCGAAATCATCGCTTCAAAGTCTCCAATACCAATTGGCCCTATAGAATACGTTGTGGATTCCGTTGTATAGTACACACTATTGTTAGAGCCCAAATTAGCGTCGCTTAGCAGCGCCAATACAAAACCTATTAATGCCAGGCTTATCCCAACATAGTGTGTTTTTTTTAGTCTTTCATTCAGAAATAATCTGGCTAATAGAACAATGATTACGATCTCAAGCGGGCCTGCGACAAGAAGTTCCTTGGATGCACCGATTTTGGTTATAGAATCATACCATGTTACTATGCCTATTGCAAGTGATAACGATGCTAAAATAATTACTTTCGCAGATCCTGTGAACAGAACCATTATGGTTCGTTTCCTTTTAAAGGCAAAGATTGCAGTCAACAACAACAATATACCAGCCAAAGTTATGCTGGTCGAAGAGAGTAGTAGGGGAGAAATACTGATGTAAGAAGAAGTTAAATATTCTATTATAATGGATTCAGCTGAAATCGCAATCGCATATACGAAGACTATCCAAGACTTCCAAATTAATAAAGTTGAAGCCAACTATTAGTAGGTCGTACTATATTCCATATAACTCGTGGAGATAGTAGCGCAGTCCTTATCTATTATTAGAAATAGATATACAGGATCTGCAAACTATAATATGTAATGTTAATCAGTTGAGTTCAATGCTTGAACGTTGCATCAAATTAATTCAGTCTAACTCGCTTGATCCCTTCCGTCATTTTCTTTCCAAATTCAAAGATTCTGATAGGCAGTCCTGATTCAAATTCTCATTGCTTAATACAATCTAATGTAAGTAATTGTGCTACAATACTTCGATTGAATCTTCATTAAACCCTTTTTTAATTAATAGCTGTTTGACTATCTCGCGGTGATCTCCCTGGAGTATGATCTGACCCTCTTTATAAGTCCCCCCTGTACCTATTTTTGATTTTAACTCACTTGTTATTGTCGTAATTTCAGAGTCCTTCAATTTGTTCGCGATTCCAATAACTACAGTGGAAATCTTTTTGTATTTTCCACGGATCTGTTTCGATATGACTATTCTGGTTGTCTCTCTGTCCAACTCGCGCAGGATTTCACTCATCGAGTTTTCATCGTCTAAGTTTGACACTAGACCTCAATACGTGGTTCCGGTTCAAAAGATTTACGGATAAATCTTGTCGAATCACAGAGTATGCAGTCTTAATTCTAATAAGGACCGATTGCAAACACCGTAAATTGGAAGGTATCGGCCGAGGTATTCAATGGAATTCGAAAGGATAATAAACAAATGTTCTTTTATTCATAATTCAACATCAGTTTATAATTTAGGTGTGATCTATTACTATTTATTTCGCATTTTTGACCTAGATTCGTGTCATGCAATCTGATCTGACTCTTTCTATGCCTGACATGTTATTCTTGGCTTAGATCAGCTTTGACTTTCTTGGATGCACATCAATTTCTACCAAAAATAGAGTACTAATAAGAACTGGATGATAGTGGTCCTAATTCGCGACTAAGGAGACCGAGTTGCACGGTAAAGTCATATCATGCTTCATATCGGACTGTGTAAAATAGTGTGATTATCAAAAGGCATCCAATATTACTTGCGAAAAAGTGATCTAGATCGGGTAAGTCGCCATTAGTGATACTCTTTTAACTAGCCAATGTCATTTTTATTATGTCTTTTCGGAAGTTTCTTCTTATCCGAGTAAGAGCCCGCTGCACCTCAGCTATCCTCTGTCTAGTATTGTTCTCTATTGCATCAATATCTGCCGCCGTATAGACATGATAATAACCCCCTGCTGTTCTGGTCCTGGCTGCCTTATCGCAAAGATTAAGACTGACCAATTTCTGTAGTGCTCTGAAAACAGTACCTTTATTTCTTCTTAATCTATCGGACAGATTCTCCAACGTCAATTCATTGTTAGATTTTAATAAGATATTCAAGAGGTCTATTTCAGGCGGAGATAGACAAAATAAGCAAGAAAATACATCACTGCATGAGCAATCAGCTCTGGTAAGGAGTCGTATAGAAGAGTACAAGATTCTTTCTGATACCATAGATTCTACCTGAACCTAATACTGATTCCAATATTATTAAGGTTTTGTACAATGCATGCAAAAGCCATAATACTTAATAATAGCTTAGGCGATATTATAGAGGCAATGCAAAATTGGAATGACGAGTTGAACGAAATTATGGAAAAAAAGATGAAAGATCTAGCTAAAAAAAGCAACGGTAACAACTTTTCTGATAATAATAACACAACTATGGGGGCTGCACCTCTTACATTAAATGATAGTAACTTTGATGGTACCATTAAGAAAAGTCAACTAATTGTAGTTGATTTTTGGGCTCCATGGTGCGGGCCGTGTAGAGCAGTCTCACCTGTAATAGAGCAGTTAGCAACTGAATTGGCTGGAAAGGCACTTTTTGGTAAATTAAATGTAGATGAAAATCCAGTTGTTTCAAGTACTTTTGGAATCCAAAGCATTCCAACTATTGCGATCTTCAAAAATGGAAAAATGGTAGATGGGTTTGTCGGAGCGGCTTCAAAATCTCAGATATTATCAAAAATATCTACATACATAGATTGACGGGCTTATCACAACCCCTCTGGGGCTACAGATACATAAGAGGCTTAATTTTAAGATGCTCTTGGTATACTCAAGTGGATTCGCAGTTTCGCTAATTAGATAACTAAATTGGATTACTAAGAGACAGCTAAATCTGGCCTGCGGATTTAATTATGGCTGAAAAATGCTATAACTCTTAATAATTAAATAAAGTTAAAGTAACATTACTTTATACAAATGAATTGACCAATAGAAGGAACGTCACTTTGCGACAACAAAAAAAGCATATAGTAGCCAGGCGGGACTAAGTTTCTATTTAAGGTAACTCTTGATGATAGTAAGCTGGGATTCTTTCTCGTGAACTCCAGTCCGATATATCTTTGTTCTGTATTTACACAATGGGTCGTTACACTAGGTCGTATGAGTGCTACTGATTTAATTGCTTCAGTATCAGCAGTTTCGATTTGAAACTCGGTTCCATATAAAACAATCTTAGGAATTTTGGAGATTGTTGGCCGCTCTCCCTTGAAAAAATAAGGAGGACGATATAGTTCGATTCGTAGTTCATTTACTCTCCTATCTGGATTGCTGCCCGCAGTCATTACTCTCCCGTCTGCAAGCAATATCGCATTAGCATGATACAATCTATCGACTCTCATGTGGGCCATCGAAGACCATTTTTTGGCCAAAGGATCGTAAAGCTCTGGTTCTAGAACAGCGTGCGGATCGTGGGGTACAGTTCCTGGCTCGTAGATTTTTGATAGGTGCCTATTTCTTTTCGTGCTATCTTTCATTATATGTCCTTTGATTCCTGTTTTTCCCCCTAACACGAGGACGGTCTGATCCGGAAGAAGTACCGGATACACATAGTATCTTGGATGTTTAAGTGGTTTAATGGATTTATATCTAGGGTGTCTTTCTGAAAAATCAATTATTTCAACATCATTTATAGCATCAGTACCCGGTTGTGTTCCTCCTCCTATCAATAGGACACGAGCAACATAATCTGGTGGTAATAAAGGAAGCAAAACTGAAGTTCCCTCTTCCCTTTTTATATTATTAGGGTTTCCAATTGTTGTCCACTTGTTGTTACGAATGCTATAAGTTGCACTCGGAAAAGAACGAAGTGAAAAAGGAAAGGTATAATGTGTATTATATGAACCAGCATAGAAGATATCACCAGATGGAAGAAGGTGTAAGCGTGGATACATGGGAACCCAGTGATTTGCCCCTACAACTTGCTGCCATTGGCCAGCATTATCATCAGGTGAATAAACTTCAAGTTTATTAAGAAATGCCCACGGAAAGCTTTTGGATAATCCAGCCATGACCATAACTCGGCCGTCTGATAGCGATATGCACGTAGGATACCATCTAGCATTTTTCATCGTCGAGGCTTTTTTCCACAGTGAGTTCACGGGATCAAAAGTGTATGAATGATCAAGACCACTAAATGGTGGAATGGGAAATCCAAATATTTTGCCATCGTACTTGGATGTCCCTCCTGCGACAATTAATCGGCCGTCAGGTAGAAATGCATGCCCACAACAGAATAGGTCGCCATCAACTTCCGTAGGAATCTCATAAACTCGATCACGAGTGTGCCGAATTGTTTCTACCTCTCGAATAGCTTTTTTGGGAGTGTCTTCGAACTCTGTGTTCTCATCGATCTTCTGTATCCCATCGGGCTCAAATACCTCAGCGGGATATGGTGAATCTAGGCGTGTTTCATCGTTCCCAGAACCACCGAACGCCAATACCCTTCCAGTACGTAGTAAAGCAAGGTGAACTGGTAGATGTCTAAAACTATATTTGACCGGCTCCCATAATCCCTTTCGAGCTGGATCCTGCTCGATACCTAATTGATCGAGTAAATCAGTATCATCATTTTCCATAGCTAAATCATTTATAGATAAATTAGCCGATTTAATTAGTATATGTGTTAAATATTCCTATTTTTCCATTGTGGGATTTATTTATGGAATATAAGAAATCTTTTTGTTCTCATTCAAATATGACTTATCCCAAATTGTTATCGGTCAAGTTTATTGCATATAGGGACCGATCCTTAGGAGAGCTAATTAATAAATTCGAAATTCTGTACTCAGTACCACTGGGATAAATAAACCTTGGAATCTAGAAATCAATCTTATACTATTCATTCATCCATTATACAAGTGTCACTGATATAGAGAATATAGAGTCGGCAAATTTAGGCCAAGCCAGAAATGAGAATTACCTCAGTTGTATTCGAGAGATTTATGGTATCATAGAATCTGCATAAAAATGTTATAGATAATAACTATAGGAAAAAAATACCCCCTCTACTTAACAAAAGTCCAAATAGATTCAGTGATAACCTCAACCCAATGAATAAGTCACTTGGTTTTATTGCTGTCACAGCAGTGGCGATGTTGCTAATTACTGCTACCGGATTGGCTCAAGGAGTATTTGCTAGCAACCATCATCACAACCATCATCACAACCATCATCACAACCATCACGGTCACGGAAGTAGTAGCAATTCACAGTCGTTGGCACAGGCAAACAGCTGCGGAAATGGCTTTGGGGCCTCTCATGTCAATTGCCAGAACCTCGGTTCTCAGGTTGAAGGAAACGGTAATGCAGTAAATATAATTGGGACCCAACGCTAGTAATTTAAACTCGGAGCTAAATTCCTATTCATTTTTTCTTCATCTTTCGGATTTGTTATTGTCTCCACTGACTTTTATAGACATCGTGTGATAGGTTACACAAATGGTCCCAAAGCTGTTTCCATTGATAGTACTAGTTTAATTTTTATTCTCCAGTTTGAACAGTATCACTGCATATGGCTTCTCATTGGATTATGACGAAGTATTTGAATCGCCTCAAATTACTTGCCGAGGAGAATAAGATTTCTACTGGTCAACTTGAGCATTTTCAAAAGAGAGGAATTCAAGTAATATCACCATCTGAAGATTTTGGATTGGCTAACCTGGCAAAAATATTGCCTGAGATTGTGATTGGTGCAAGCGCAGAATACATAGAAAGTATGAATGTCCCTTATCAAGCTACAAGCTATCTAGCGGCCAACGCAGCAGATAATGTTGATATTGGACCGTTTATTTACAAGATTGGAGGGAGGAAGGCAGGAGGGGTACCTCTACTTTCTGGTGGCAAGAGAAAGCAGATTGACAATGCCTTTGCTTCAACACATAGAATACTGATTGGCCATGATGCTATAATGGTCAGTGCGGTCAACCTAATGTTGAACAGACGAAATATTTGGAATTGGCATTTTTTTGGTGATTTCTTTAAAGAGAACAATCCAGGTGTTTATGACGATCTATGTAAACTAGAGAAAAAATTTGGACCTCCTCCGCTACTTACTTATGTCGTAATAGCAAGATCTGATAAGACGTTTAGAAGACTAAACATCATACAGGAGTATCAGAAAAATCGTATCGCTGTTTTAGATAAGAAAAAGGATATACACGTCATTTTTCTAACCAATGATGATGGATATAGCTTTGCCAATAACGCCTTGCCCGAGTCAGACTTGTTGAACTATGTGATAACTGGCAAAAAATTCGATCTTTATAAGGCAATGCGAATTCTTAGAGACAAATATCATATACAGAAACTGTTGAACGACGGTGGAAGACAAATGTCAAACGGTGTACGAGATTCCGGTCTCTTGGCCGAAGAGAGAGTTACACTAGAGCCATATCCTGGCGGTGAGATAATGATGTATAATGAAGAAATCGATCCCACCTCTATATTAGGAAAGAAAGGACTGGGCATAGACGGAAGTGAATTGGAGGGTGCAATACTTTTACACTCTGTTGCAATTGGAAAAGAAAGGGCTAATGTCTATATCTACCCCTTAAGAGACGAAATTGTGTTATAATTCGTAATTAGTAATACCCGCTCTTCTTTTTGAATCCGCAATTGTTTAGTTGAATAGTTAAAGGGCCATGATCAATACAAAAAAAATTACTAGAGCTTGATTAATCACATATGGAACAGATATATAGTTGACAATATGAGTTAGTAGTTTGGTATTTATCGCCAAAATACTAGGTTGCCAATGATAAAATGGTCTTTATTATTCGTTATTTGAGAACATATCTATTTAGGACTCTTCAGAGCTGATAATTGTGTCTGTTAGATAATGCTTAATACTTGATTAAGGAGTAATAGACGTAAAGCATAATGGTAAAGTCTATTAATGTAGTACGCTAGCTCGATCGTCAGAAGATTAAATTTAGCTTGTAATAACTAATTTTATTCGTAGTAGGCACTACATCGGATGCTACACTGTGCCGTCCTAGGGATCCAGTTCTTATACAGACGAGAATTAAGATCCATAAAAATAGTCCTCTTATCTCCATTGTTGGAGAAATTTAATTCAAAAAGATGATTTACAAGTAGATTTATAAGAAATGTAATCCATGTTTTTAAGTTAGAAATATTGCGCGTACTATGACTACAACAACTATTATGGTAGTAAGAAGTTAAGAATTGACACAACTGCAAGAATATGTAACTGTTTAGATCATGTAACAATAACCTACTGTCAGAATAATGATAAGCAATAACTTCAGTTTTCTGTCCTCATGATTTTCTACATGCTATTTTCAAAGATTTGGTGTAATCCCTGATTACGTTCAGTAGGTCACTCTTCTTTGGTGAATTGGTTATCATATTAATTATTGCGCTAGCAACGATTACTGCATCGGCACCGGAGTTTGACATAAGCTGTACATGTGCGGGTTTACTTATTCCGAATCCTACTCCGACTGGAACTTTTGACCCAGCAATTTTTTTTACCCTTTTGAGGGCACTGATTGAGTAATTATCGAACGAGACCCGTGCGCCGGTTACACCATATATAGAAACTAAGTAAAGAAATCCGGTAGTCATAGCAATAATCTGTTTCACTCGAGGCATCGAACTGTTAGGAGATGTGAGGAAAACCGTCGACAGACCGATATTAGTGGCGTAATTGTGATATTGATGTGATTCCTCTATAGGCATATCGGGTAAGATAAAGCCGTCTATACCAGAGGCTTTGGCATCTTTCATGAACTTCTCCATCCCCTTTCTCATAACTATATTGCTATATGTCATAGCAACCAACGGAAGATCAGAATAATCGTTTCGAATGTCGCTTGCCAAGTCCATTGCATTTTCGGCTGTGATCCCTCGGCGAATCGCAAGACTAGAGGCATTTTGGAGGCTAGGACCGTCCGCAATAGGATCTGAAAATGGGATGCCAATTTCGATGATATCTGCACCACCACTCACAAGCGCTCTGACTATTTTTCTACACATTGGAGGATCAGGGTATCCGGCTAGGACATAACAGACAAGCCCACATTCCCCTCTCTCCTTTAATTGTATAAATCTGCTTGACAGCCTACCTTTCAAGTCCGAATCCCTGTTGCCGTTTCTATTTAGCCTAAATTTTTATGTTTTGTTAAATATAATAAAGCGCTAACTGGGCTTAAGTGATGAGTTCTATTAATCAGGCCAGCTTTCATCACTCTCGATTTAAAGGAATACGTTTAGAATTTCTTTATCGTTGTCTAGAATCATCTCGATAGTACATTCGACTAGACAAAAATAAAAATTAACGAGGTTACTATCATTATGCTGTAAATGATTTTCTCTATTTATTGGATATTAAGAAAGTGTGATCAGGTGCAATATATAGGGAAAGAACGGATGGAAAATAGGAATCGAAATAGGCATTAGGAATATGAGGAGGATGCGAAAATAAGCAAAACTCTAAGAGAATTCATCCATCATGAGAGCTTTGGCTATTGAAGATACTTTACGCGGGATATATGCTATATGGTAATCTGGG
>JBQCDO010000175.1:0-6563 GCA_051961195.1 Nitrososphaeraceae archaeon
TTGCCAACATAGTAACCTCAGAATGCAATAGTAGTATTATATACAAAGAAACACCATTTTGTAGGCATCTGTGAGAATCTAACAGCAGTACAAACCAATTATCATTCAACATCATGATTTTCTAGCAATATTAATATCGGATAATAGCGACATTTGGTTGTCTTCGAGATTATAAATGGACAGATGGCTGCGTTGGATGAAAAGTGCTTTTAAACATGGCACTATATCGCAAATTTGGAGAAATTATATAGAGATAGAGAAGTGGTTCGATCCTGCATTTCAGGAATTCATAGACAAGGAATAGCTTCAGCGACTACTAAACAATAAGAACAACAAATGCACAATAATAATAATAATAATAAAAATAACTGGTGATGGAAGGAGCTATAGTTCTGTTGTTGTTTCTGTCCTTAAGATATTCATACTATCGCTTTAGGTAACACCAATATTTGGCCAACCATGTTTGGTAGATGTAGATGACAAGTGTAGTTTATAGTTCCTGGATTCTTTGCTATGAATGATACTGTGTGGATTTGTCCTCTCATGAGTGGAAATGTTGCTATCCCATCAACTGTTATGATGTGATGCGTTCCTTGGACTCCAATGAAATGTAGCTTGACTTTATCACCCTGGTTAACGACTATTTGGTCTGGAGCGAATGTAAATGATCTAAAGTCCCATGCACCTACCTTATTTGGTTCTGTCAACCTAAATCCTCCACCAGCTGGTATTGTTGAGTTTAATGGAGGTCGTTCTGCAGGATGCAGCGGAGTATTTTGATTACATGTATCACACTTTACCGCAGCGTGTATGTTTGTCATTCCGTCAAGATGCACTGTATTTATCCAGAATTCCTTGTTAGTTGATTGACTTGTACTTACCGATACTGGAGAGACTGCAGATGATGCTGAAGTAGCAGCTGTCATCCCGTTACTGATGTTACCGTACGTTTGTGCAAGTGCTTGGTGAGATATTTGAGTTTGCATTCCAATAGTTAAAGCGGCACATATGACTATTGCCATAGTACTTGTTGCTATTGTTGTCGAAGATTTCCTCATTGGTTTTGTTTTTATTTTATTTTTTTCGTTCATTTTATTTCGTTAGTTTTGTTATGATTGTATTTTGGTTATAAGCATGGAGACAAATTCCAAGTGCGAATTCCATCTATGGATTCCAAATTTGGAATCTAGCCTCCCATTTTTATATCTCTTTATTGTTATAATGACAAGAACTTAATGGAGTTGTATAAAAATTAATATTCCTATTTCTATCACAAATTCAAGGCCAAATTTCGATAGTCCAGGCTATTGTATATTTTGTTGCTGCCGCAGTTCCAATCTATCTCATTTCCACATTAAACAGGCCTGGCAATAGCTATAATAATAATAATAATCACTTCCGAAATCTACTAATAGTTCTTGCAGGCTTTATAATAGTACAGGGTATATACCATTTTGTAGGTGCAGTTGGTTTTAACCAGTTGGCTAAGGGAGTATTGGAACCGATATCTTTTGTTATATTACTTTTATTTGGTATCACTTATTTTGTTACTAATAGATCCAAAGCAAAAAGGAGAGACGTTAAAGTATATTGATACAGATTCACCCTGAAATTAGCTTTTTGTTTTCAAGCGTGTTAACAATAATTATGCTGCTCATTATTCTGGCTATCTTCGGATTGATTACGGCTAGATATAGAAATATTAGGAGATTTGAGCTTCAAATATCTATTTTCATTTTGCTCTATATTATAGGAGAGATATTTGAAGTTTACAAATTTCCTACAATTTCAACTTCATTACCATACATTGGACCACAATTTCACATAACGGCAGCACTATTTTTAGCTGTAATGTTATGGTTGAGATTATTTTCAGTTAGAAAGAATGAATATAAAATGATTGACAAGTTCGAATCTGCTGAGAAGCCTGATGACAATGTTAATGGAAATATACCTTGATTTGTGGGACTAATCTAATGAGAAGAATCTCCCGATCCACTTTTTTGCAATATCATAGTTTTGCTCAGCTTCTACGATCGTGTCGTTATTTTCGTATTTTACACTAATAGTCTTTAATGTAGAGTGGTATAAACTAAATTTCTTTCCAGCATCTGTGATTACGATTTTATCAACTATAAGTAGACCCTCATTAAGGAGCCATTTTATTTTTCTGAAGGCAGTAGTATGCGGAATATCATTATTTTCTCGTGTTATGTCAATAAAGGATTTTGAATGATTCATAACACAATTCATAATTTTAATCATCTCTTCATCAGCCAAAGCAGTAACGAGCGCTCTCTTTACTCTTTGACTTTTGATGATCATCAGACTACCTATGCGTTATAAGTCTGGTATATTTATTTAAATCATTAATGATATTTCATTAATGTTTCACTTTGCTTTTTCATTGTTAACCAATGCTCTATAAGGTTATTAATAATAGCAAACCCGATCTTTTATGATAATATCTATCTTTTCGAATCTAGGCAAGACATGCAAACTAATTAATTCATCCTTCATCTATTGTGTTTGTATTTGATGTTTGAGTTAATTACCCTTATTAAACTAGGCTAAACAATTTCAGTAGCGAATAATTGCCAACTTATTCAATTCTATTAGAATTCTCCTAAAATAGTATAACCAATCATCTTTTATTGTAATATTGAATTGATCTGCTTTATCAATTCAATAATTGAGGTTGGTTTTTTTAAGTAACTTGCCAACTCTAGTTCTTCGTTATATTGGTGGTAAATTTCTTCCTCTGATGCTGACAGAAAACAAATCCTGATATTATTATCCATCTCTTTTAACTTGCGGCAGAATATGAAACCATTCATCTCTGGCATCTTTATATCACTAATTACTAGATCATAGAAGTGAACTCTGAAATTTACTACTGCTTTTAGAGGATCATTGAATGTATATACTTCAAATAGTCTGCTACTTTCCAATGCCATCTTATATGTAAACGTAATATCAGGTTCGTTATCCACAAGCAGAATTCTTTTTTTATTACCGCTTACAATATTGATCGAGCTACTCTCATTGTTATCCTGAAGCGCTTTATTTTATTCATAGTTCATGAATCCTATACTAATTTATTCTTACTTTAAAGGCAATTACGAATACCATCTAAGGATTCCTAAACTGGAATCCACAAATGAAATTTTTCTATAATTTTTAGAAGCTCACAAAATAATATCATTACAGAAAATTAAAATGTATGAACTAACAAAATATAATATAAGCAGACCTCAGCAAATGTTTCATTACATCGACTAAGGGTAGAGTGTGAGAAATTGTATACTATCTATAAAGCCATCCTTCCGGAGGTAAAACATACATTGATTGAGAATGTACTTTCACGAGAAGCAGATTATAATATAGCTAGTAAAGATGCACCGATGTACATCCAAACCAATGAAAAAGTTACATTTTCATGCTTACGATATATGACAACTCTATCCTCCGTCCTTAGTTATACATCATATAGGAAAGCTTAATGCATTTTGTAAAAGACTAAATTTTAGTCCTATTCAGTTCCTACCAATTATATTAACTGTTCTGTTGTAAATGATGAACGTATAATTTCAGCCCAATGACTGATAACACTTTAGGCTACTTTGCTCTTGGATACTTGTCGAAACTCAGTGCAACTAGCATATTATAGATCGTAAATTCAAGCCATATCAAAGTGATAAATTGAGCTTTTATCGAAGTAATCGCCATCATTCGATACTCAATGATTTTCTTAATCTTTGTACCTAAAATTATAAAGAAAAGACGTTTATTAGCTGGTTCATATAATGTGATTATAAAGTGGTCGAACTAAATAATATCTACCATGAAGACTGCAAGGATTTCATGAAAAAATTTGTCTCAAATAATGCAAATATGATAGATGTTATTGTAACCTCGCCTCCATATAACCTAAAAAAACCATATAGTCTATACAAAGATAATAAGGAGAGAAAAGAATATCTAGACTTACTCTACGACGTAGCAAGATTAAGTTATTCCATTTTAAAAGATAATGGCTCTTTCTTCCTTAATATCGGTGGCGCCCCTTCTGATCCTATGCTTCCGTTAGAGATAATACAAAGGTTCAAAGATGCAAAGTATCAATTGCAAAATACAATTCATTGGATTAAATCTATTTCATTTGAAAAGGCGGACGTTGGAAAAACTAATACGGTAAAGGATTATTCTATTGGCCATTTCAAACCAATACCAGGAGAAAGATATCTTACTGATCTTCATGAGTATATTTTTCATCTTACAAAATACGGAAATGTAAAACTAGATAAATTAGCAATAGGTGTGCCTTATCAAGATAAATCAAATATTGGAAGATGGAAATCTGCAACACAAGATAAAAGAGATAGGGGCAATGTGTGGTTTATTCCATATTCTACAATCCAAGAAAGCAGACCTCATCCAGCAGTGTTTCCTGAGAAATTACCTTATCTCTGTATAAAATTACATGGTATAAAAAAAGACATGATTGTTTATGACCCATTCATGGGGATAGGGACTACAGCTTTGGCATGTATTCAGTTGGGCGTGAACTACCTTGGCACAGAAATAGATCCCCAATACATTAAGGTGGCCCAAGGAGATGTTCAGAAAAGGAAGAAAGAAATGGTCATTGATAAGTGGTTATCTAAAGAGACTAATGACATGTTAGTTGAAAACAAGACACCAAAGGTAATACGGCCATAACAGATTTATTGTTTTAAAAAGCATGTCTTATGATTGATAGAAGAGAAGGAACAATTACTTGATTCAGTGTTCGGTCTTTCCAAGAAATTATAACATCAGCATAAATATTTTAATCGTGTCATAATACCTGTGGCTAATAAGATTCATATTTAGCCTGAATTTGATTTCGTGAAATCGCGCTCGTTTATGAAAATTAATCTAAGGTTTCGAAAGTCTTATGTTCAGATTGTTCCTTAGTAAACATGACGAATCGTAAAAAATAAGGGATTCGAACCGAGAGTGCAAATCCCGCCCAGCCCACTACATACTGCTTGGGGAAGAAGTGCTATCTTGGTTTGGATAGGATCCTGCCATGGTATAATCATATGTAGGGAGCACTTGTAGTCAAATCATGAACAATGCAAAAATGCATGCATTTACTAATCTTGTGATATTAATAATGATTTTGATAAAGCCTCCATAATGACAAAAGTAAATAGCACGCAAGTAAGGACGGTATTACTATCAAATCACTTCAAATCTCGACGACGTACCTGCTTATAATTTGTGTGTCTATTAACGTCGTACTGATGTTGCCAGCATATTTAGTGCCCAGGATATTTGGATCTTCGACCCACCCAGGCTGTCGTCTTAAGGTAGGCTGCGCCTGCGCTTGCATTTAATCTAGATCTCATAGCTGAAGAAATATGTATTCTGGTTCACATACACCATTTGACGCATTTGACAAGACTATTTGACGGCGTATTTGACCTATTTGACGGCGTATTTGACATGTCTAAATAAAAGACATTTTCTATATTGTAAGTGTATTTTCTTATGTAACGGATATTAATCATGCCAGCAGCTATTTCTGAAACAATAAAACCGAAAGTAATAAGTCAATGGCTTCTAGGCCTTCGCAGAGATATTATAGCACAGGACAACAACATTAGTGCAGGAGCAGTTAGCAACATTATTAATAATTGGAGTATTGCTCTTGTAAAACCTGAAGCTGATGCACTCCGGGAGTTAGCAAAAGTATTGAATTCTGCTGGTCTTACTCCGGCTCAATGTGCCATTGGCTTTCGAACTATGACATTGCTACGCGAGCAGAACATAGATGCAGATGCGGCTGCACAATTGATCGTAGATATATACAAAAAATGTAAAGAATTTGAAATTACATCAAGTAAATTTGCCGTATCTATAAAAGAAATTAAAGTTTCAGATGATCATCACATTCAACTACATAAAATTGAACAGTACATAGACGAAAAGATAACCAAAAAGAAAGAATTGGAGAATGAACTTGAAGATTTAAAGAACGAGATTTCGACTATCAAGAATCAAAAGTCAGAAATTGAAAATGTCCGAGACTTGGCCTTGCAGCAAAAGAAAATGGCAGATTTAGAAATCAAGTCATATACTAATGCAAAGCAAGTATTGGATAGACATAATATATCTATCAACGAAGATCTTCCCAAACTTGCCAACGCGATTAATCGCATTGAAGAATATGGATACGATCCCAAGAGGCTAATTGCAGAACTTAAAGATATACAGTATTTAGATGGCAAAAAACGAGCGTTAGAGATAGCTACAGAAGAACTGGAAGAGCGTACTGCGAACCTGCGTCAGCAAGAATCTTTGTTGCAAGATAAAATCTATATACGCTCAGAAAATCTACCTGTGTACAACCAACTTGCAGATATGGGATTCGGTTCAAGCCAGCTGAAAGCGTTGCTTGATAAGGTTATAGATATTACAATCTCAAATGGCATAAACTATTGCTTGGCAGTAAATAAATTCATGAATGACGTAGAGACTCAGTATAATACTAAACTAGGGTTTGAACTCCAGAT
>JBQCDO010000176.1:0-6842 GCA_051961195.1 Nitrososphaeraceae archaeon
ATCATTGCGTTGTATTGCCACATCGATACAAGCCATGTGACCGCAGATATTGATATTGCAGTTACAGTGATTATGATGGTCGCAGTTTTCATATTAGTTAATCTTGGTCTGATGTTATGTACTCGGGTCTAGATATTGAACAGCCTCTATGGACCATTCCAATCAAATGGGATATGCTTGCTTGACTTTCCCTTTCTTTTCCATTTGAAGCCCATTGCATCGGCCTCGTCAGCGAGTGATCTTCCACAAGTCGTGACTCCCCCTAGCCCTACTTCACTCCCCGGTGAGTTAATTGTTTGCACTCTTTTACCAGGAGGTATCGTAGGTCCAGTTAATGCCTCGGCTTTTGCTAGAATCTCGCCTGGTATCTGTACACCCCAATGAGATAGATCATCTGCTATCTCAAACTTGGTAGGTGCGTATTCTATTCCACGAATTTCACCTATGAGCTTTGCAAATTCAGCCATAAAACCACCAGTTTTTCCACTGAAAATCATGTTTAGAGCTTCTCGTTGTTGAGCATTTGCTTTCTCATCAAAAAGAGAGCCAAGTTTACTTTCGTTGTTCCATCGCCTGACCAAATATTATCTTTGAATCTACCAAAAGCTAATATATTCAAACCGTCTAGGACAGTTTGACCATAACTACCTTTTTTGATATTATATGCAAAGATACCACCGCACTCTTCATAGGTTGGAGTTTGGGCAGATTCACAAGGGCATGGTATATTACACTTACAAACATCAAACCAATCTCCTGAGACTCTCCAGTTAGGAATTTTCTCTTGAGATGGGGCAGTAGTTGCTGTCGCTGTCGCTGTCGCTGCTGCCATATCACTAATCAGTAGATGCTATGATATTTTAGCATTCCCTCTTTATTCTGGTTGTTCGCGAGCAAATGCTAAGCGTTTGCTATGTTATCATAAAAATGGTATGAAGGATCTTGGTCTAAATTAATCAACAAGATTTACTTTATATGCTAGACAAAGCTAGTAATATGAAGATAGTTTAGTTGCTTATACAGAGATCTACGGAAAGGCCTCAAGTTTCAAAATGAATATTCTTAAAATAGCTTCTCTTGGAATGCTTGCCTTTGTTACAGCTCTTAGTTTTGTATTAGCTTTATTGGGTAGTAGTCTAGGTATGATAATTGGACCCATTGCATTTATTATTCTAGTGATTATGTTGATACAAGAAAAGCGACGAAAGGATAAGGCTTGGTGATTCCCGCGAAAACGAGCCAGCTAATCTCAATTCCTAATAAAGATTAACTTTATTGATAGACTATAGATAGGGCTCGATTCAGACGGAGGCACCGGTAATCTTTTGTTGGATTCGTGTTCTTTAGATAATATCATTTCTTGTTGAACACTATAATTTCATCTTATAATACATTCCAATCCATCTATCCATACGTAATACATGAGTATTAGCAAATTCGTATGGATAGACATCTTTGATTGTTGCCTTAAGGTTTACCCGAGTCGAGAGTTGCTTAATATATTCCCGAAATATTTCTAACGTGAACTTACAAGACTTGATCACGAATTAATTTGTCTAAAGATGTGATCTAGGCTGTACGTATGACAGCGAATCTATAAACTACATTGGCTTAAAGGTCTGAACAATTCCTGTCAAAGACATATAAGATGTTAATGTGTTCCTATTTAATCTACAATAACTACAAAGTCCATGTAATCGAAATATTGACGGTTCAATCACGCGGTTTTTATTTCATGGGATTCAGGTTCGGCGAAACGGCCTGGTGCATAGATAAATATTTTATCTACAATTAATGCTAGAGTCCAATAACAAGCGTTCGATTCTGTTCGCTCCTTTTTAGAAAAAGAATTTTCCCATTACTACAACTTATTGTAATTACTCTTATACTAGATCGATATCTACACAGCATTTTAACTAATATCTTTCAATAATTCTTCTTAATTTTCGACCTTGGCAACCTAGTCGCGATCCATTCCTCTTGCGAATGGCGATATGAATTTTGCGACTGGCTCTTTATTGGTCTTAATATGTCTGCCGATATAGAGGTTAGGGCATCAAAAGTGCAATTGGATCTTACGTTACAAAATCAAAAAATTTTTGCGTAGGCTCATCTATTGGTCATTTTTTGTCAAGGCATGGAAAATATACTGTTTTGTGTTTACTGACCTAAGCCAAGATCCTTTATTGACTATAGGAATTTGATATACTTCAGCTACTGATGGTATATTTCTATATATTTCCTCATACTCATGTATGAAATTGTGTGGTGCTCTCTTTCTCGGCTTCTCCTTTTCATACCAATCAATATTTACTACGTGACGGTTTGACATACTGACAAGCTTGATCATGGCTTTTTCAATTTCCGATGGTAATATGTGCATGAGGACTTCTGAGGCTATAACCAAATCGTATTTTCTTTGGTTTTGAAAAGATTGTATATCTGAAACAATAAAATTAAGCGGATTGTCTTTTCTTGTCTCTATCACAGGTCTGGTGAATTCTTTAGCATTTTCTATTTGATCTGGAGACAGGTCTATAGCTAGATATTCGTGGATATTGGGAAAATTTGATAGCAGCAATTTGGTTATACGTCCGAACCCGCAGCCTACCTCAAGTACAGTCGAAAAGGGTGTTAACGAACCAAGATTTTTTTTCAAATAATCAATTACTAGACTTTCCTGTAGCTCAAAATTTTTGTTATATTGAAATTGTTCTTTGTACGTCTTTCCATGTTTATACCAATACTCATGGGGGTTGTATACATCAAATCCCATTGATATATTTAGAATCTTACACTAATTAAGAGTTCATCTGCATTCATTATAAGACGTGGCAATATATGATCAGCTAAACCTTTCTTGCTTAGTGATATATTTCAGAATTTTCATCACAGTTACTGGTAGACATTTTGACTTGGCACAAATTCGGTTTATAGTAACAAAAATTGTCGTTTGCCTCTAGTTCGGAAAAACTTCTATCCTCACATAGTGGCATTTCCTTATTAATGAGATTTTGAATGTAGTTAACTGAATTAATCTAATATTATAGAACTGTTACTGAATACTCAGGATAAGACCTAGATCGCCGTGAAAAAATTAGGTTATGGAGCTGACTTCTAGTATATCGCTATTTCCATGGTTGAACAGTCGTGTACGGCGGAACGTGGAGATACACTACTCACCAAACGGCCATTTTTCCAGTTTATACTACCTGGAATTTGAGCGCGCTTTTCTTTAAAAAATGATACGGAAAAGCTCTGGCAGTCTGGGAAATAAATAGCATAGAATACATTAGCTCTCAAGCCCTATTTATACAACGCGTATTAAAAGTCACCATTATTTACTTAGATCTCTTACCTATTAGTTGCTAACTGCTAACGTCAGCAAATCATAAGTTCCGCTAAAAAGGAATGTGGAAGAAAAAAGGAAGGAAGGAAAATTCGTCAATTCGTATAACCCAAGACAGATGTAAGGCGTTTTATCTAAACTAGAAACAATAAAGGTTTCAAGCATAGATCATCTACGAAGACATTATGTGTAAGATGATATACATTTTAGAATTCAAACTGTATTTGCTGAATTGATAAGATAGGGGACTATTTAATTAGCCATTTGATGATTGATTATTATCTTTCGTACATTTTCTTCAATTTTATACAATGCTGTGTCTATATAGTCATTGGTAATTAATGGAGGTATATTAATGCAACATGATTTAGGAAGTATCGAATTTATTTTATTCAGAATACGAATCTTCTTATCAACATTCTCTTCCATATAGCAATCTTCGACCAGCTTTGCAATTATGCCATAAGATTGCATTACTGAGTTACCTGTAGTCATTTTTATTATCTACTCCTGTTTACCTAGTTGTAGACACTAGATATTCTGAAATTTTTACACATTTCGCATTTATCTATCATGAACTTACTAACCCGCCAAAATTCTCCAAGCCCGGAGTCACTAGCCTTTCCAAACCGTTCAAAAAGTACGCCGCACTGTTTGCATTGATGAAGATATGAAATGACCCTATCCTTCCTACTTTGACTACTCTCAGAGTTAGATAATCCTAGGTTCATACTTATGTGTATCCAATATGATATAAAACAATTGTATGCCTATGTATGGCTATAGAGACATCATATGTATATACTTATATGTGTCCTCCTCCAATATATCTATCGAATTCTAATATGGCCTCGCAAACTAAAACAAAATTATATAAAGTTGGGTCCAAATCTCCAAAAACTGGAGTAAAAACTTATAGGCATTCAATATTTCTTGAAAAGGCTTTTGTAGAGGATAGCCTATTCCCATTTAAAGCTGGCGAAAATTTAGTTGTCAAAATAGATAAAGATAAACTTATTATCACCAGGCCGAAAGACTGAAGTGATATGACAGGTGAAATTGCATTTATGACCCAAATGGTAGTCTATGACAACATGACACAAATAATCCGTCTAAACCTATTATCTGTTCGTTAGACATATTACAAGTTCTTTTCAGTAGAACTGAATCTAGATCCACTAAGATTCAGGAATTGCGCGTTACGTGTTCTGTATAAAATTTGAGTGTAGCTGAAAAAATAAAGATAGAAATATCTGCATACATATTTTATAGGTTCTACGTATTTTAATTATTAGATGGGGTTGGACGGCCCCATCCATGCGATTACTCTGAACTATACATTATTCCAAGTTTTGAAATAAATTCAATTTTTATGGCTGAAACTCACGATGCATATATAATCAACTGGCAAATACTGTTATGATTTGTAACAGCCGCCACAAGTATTAAATTATTGATCACAATTTAGTTAAAACTAGATTAGTAATACAATCGGAAACAACAGAATGAATCTTACTCACTGTATTAAGAGACTCTTTGATTCATAATCACATCTGGACATACAAAGTACCAAATTCATATAGTTCTGAAGAAGACGAGATTTGTCTAGTGCTTTGTTGTTTCTCAAATATCTTCTGCAAATCATTTACAGAATGAGTATCATGTAAAATCATAATGTGTCCAATTTTCATAGTGAATTGATAATAATTGCTTAAACTATTGTCTATTGAGAAATGTGGAGTTTAAAACATATTCGGTATTGGCATAAAACGGTTCATATCCATGTATGAAAATTTCGAAATATTCCCAATATAGATCCAGACTATAAGCTATTTTATGATGTGGCTTAATTATTTACTTACAAAATATCGGTGAGCTGCTTCCACTAGTATTCGCATTTTTTCACATAAATCCTCTATGTTAGGATCAGTAATACGAGTATGGAAAGCACCGGTTTTCCAATACTAATAATATACTTTTCAATTCTTTAACTTGTACTTTAAGTTAAAGACTTGTATGTGCCAGAAAGAATTTAAATATGTAAACAAGCTAGAGATTTAATTATGTTGAAGATTTTAGAAGCAAGTCCTGGATTTGGTGGGCCTTTGAATGAACAAGAGACAAAGGATTTTTTGGCGGCTGCTAAATTAAACTTACACCTTGGAACAGTGGATGAAAAGGGCGATGCAAACATTCATCCTGCATGGTACTATTATGATGTTCTAACTAACAAGATATACATTGAAACATCAAAGCAGGCGAAGAAAACGTACAATCTTAGAAAAAAAGAGGATGTTTACTTTTGTATTGATGAACCGAATCCCCCGTATAAGGGGGCGCGTGGCAAGGGAACAGTGAAGATACATGAAGATGTGAACTTTAATATTCCAATAGCAGAGAAGATTATGGTCAAGTACTTGGGAAATCTAGAACATCCAATGGCTAAGACACTTTTAGATTTTCAAAAGAAAGGTCAATCAGTTGTCATAGAAATTAGCCCAAAGTATTACTCTACTTGGGATTATAGTAAGCAGTAATAAGTATCAAGTAAATTCACAGATCTTTGCAGGAGTCATAGGTTGTTTCGGATCTATTCCACAAGACTTGAAAGATTTATTTGTAGGCCCATGGTAGATATATCATATTTTCATGTAAGTTGGAAAAGGTAACTCATTTCAAACGACTAGGTTATACAACAATTAACATTATGTAAGTTGTCATTATGCTTAACGGCCTCTTTATCATTCTAACATGTCTAAATAAAAGTATTTCTCAATCCATTAGTTCATCATCTTTGGCGATGAACCTCGGAGACCGACAGAAGCCAGCTTGATGTTACTATGCAATTAAAATTAGGACGTACCTAACATTATTATTTAGCATGGAAGGAGTCATGAGCAGACCAGAAATAATTTAACTTACTAATCAATGCATCAGCTATAGAATATTGAAGATCTTGCCTAGCAAATAATAATCGTCTACTCCTTTTCCAGCCGACTCAGCTGACAGTAATAGAAAAGTTAAGTTATTAAATTATTCATCAATATGATAACTAATCTGGCGTGTTCACATTTAGGTACTCATAGGGCAAAATTAGCATAGGACAGTGTCGAGTACTCGTACATTCAATCCATGACAGATTAGACCATGGATTTCCTAACTACCAAAGCAGTAAGTGTATAGTCTGTTTGTTTACTCATGGCTACGTGGTCTCTCAAGCGAATATGTATAGTCGATGGGTATAGATCATTTCCAAATATCATCACCTTCAACCCACGATACAGTCAAGGATCCTTCGATTTCAACAACCAAAGCAGAAAGACCACGTGTTCACTTCAATATTTGGTTATCTATAACTTGGAAGAGAATGACAATGAGGACCAAATTCGAAAAAATGCAGTAATGGTGTTGTAAGTCACATAAGTGCCAGGCTTTGTTTCCAAAGAAAATCAAATATTGCAAGATATGACGAAACGATTGATTTATTATTTGA
>JBQCDO010000177.1:0-11009 GCA_051961195.1 Nitrososphaeraceae archaeon
CTGGAATTGATGGAATCGTCCCAGTGGATGTATATGTTCCTGGCTGTCCTCCTAGACCAGAAACATTGATTCAAGGCACAATGCTGCTACAGGAAAAAATAAAAAGGTCGAAGATAGGATAACATGAGTAATAAAGGGAATCATAACGTAAATGATCCTAAAGCAAATTCTTCCACAAAAATTGAACCTTCTGGTGCTCAGATTGGAATAAAACAGGATGATGCTCTAGTCCTTGAAAATTCAATCGTAAACAAGTTAGTATCCAAGTTTGGGGACAGGATAAAAATCGCCTACACCAAGCCGCTCAGGATAAAAGTTGAAGTTGACAGGTCAGATATAATTGAAGTTGCTTCATTTATCAAAGAAAATTTGCTTTTCGATCATGCCGAGTCTGTAGCGGGTACGGATTATCCTAAAGGCAATTACATAGAGGTTGTATATCATTTAGGTTCATATACGGTAGACGAATTGGGCGCGCACGTGCTAGCTCTGGCAACTCGTACAGGCAGGGAAGATTCATCTCTTCCATCATTGGTAAATATTTACAAAAGTGTTGAATACCACGAGCGCGAAACATTCGAAATGCTTGGAGTCTATTTTGAAGGGCATCCCAGAAATGATCGCTTCCTCCTGCCTGAGGACTGGGCAGACATCCCCCCTATGAGAAAGGAGTTCAGGATAAAAGGAAGGTGAAGTGTGGATGTCTACTGAATTTAGTAACGAAACATTGGAAAAAGATTCGAGTAATAGTGGTCTTCAGATAGTAAAAGAATCTGAAGAAGACCGTCTGATGACATTAAGCGTAGGTCCACAACATCCAGGTTCAGGACACTTTAGATTTACAGTTAAGGTTGACGGTGATTATATAGTTCATTGCGATCCAGACCCTGGATATGTACATCGAGGAGAAGAGAAGATGTGTGAATACCGCAACTTTATTCAGAATATTCCTCACCTCGAACGACCGGTTATACACGATTCTAACAACATAACTTATTCATACAGTCTGGCTGTTGAGGAGTTGACAAATATCCAGGTACCCAGAAGGGGCCAATTTATCAGAGCTATAGCTTCAGAACTGAATCGCCAAGTATATACGTTATATTGGCTGGCAATATATGGTATTTTCTTAGGTCATTCGACAATGTTCATGTGGCCCACCGGTGATCGAGAGCTCTTTATTGATCTACTGGAGATGTTAACTGGTGCCCGAGTTACTCATGCGTTTAACATCCCTGGCGGTGTAAGAAATGATATGCCAGTTGGTTTTTCAGAAAAATGTCTCAGAAATATCTCCTACTTTGAAAAAAGATTGGTAGAGTACGAGAATATCTTTTATAATAATCCTTTGATGAGACAGAGAACCGAAGGTGTAGGATTACTCACAAAGGAAGATGCGATAAAACTGGGTGTTACTGGCTCTGTACTAAGAGCGTCAAACACTCCTTATGATATTCGAAAGGCAGAACCATATGATGTTTATAATGAAATTGACTTTAAAGTCCAATATATGAAAAGCTCTGATTGCTTTGCCAGAGCATACGTCCCACTCTTGGATATGAGGGAGTCGTGTTATATTATGAGACAGTTATTAGATAAGATTCCACAATCCGGCGAAGTTAGGGCAAAGCTGCAACCTAATCCAAAGGGTCCTGCGGGTGAAGCTTATAGGAGAGTAGAGTCCGGTAGAGGTGCGTTGGGATATTACATTATCAGCGATGGCACTCCAAAACCGTACCGGGTGAAGATCTCGGTAGGCTCATTTCGTAATATGCTGGCACTGCCGCATTTGCTTGTGGGAGCAAAATTAGCCGACATGCCCTCTATATATTGGGCACTAAATTACTGGCCTGTGGAGGCTGACAGATAGTAGCCATGGCATCAAGAGGGTCAAGGATAGTAGAATTTCGGTTCGGAAATTTTGTCGCTAGTCTAATTTGGTTGATATTAATTGTACTGATAATAGTATCACTTGCAGCACTTCCGCTTATTTTTATAGTTTTATTTTACGCCCCACTTCCACCAATTAATGGCCAGGTTCTGACTCCTTATCTCTTCTTGTCCATGATGGTGGATCCGACGAGAACTCTGCCGGTCCTAAAGTTCATAATGCATACAGAGTTGTTTAGAGTAGCGGTATTCCCAGGGTTCAGCTTTGCAGCAATATTTGCAGCTGTTACCATATTTGTTGAACGAAAGTTTCTGGCCAAGATGCAGCTGCGAGTAGGGCCGTTATACGCAGGCAAGATAGAGGGAATCCTACAATTAATCGCGGATGGTTTAAAGTTGATTTCCAAGGAGATAATAATTCCCTCAGGCGCCGACAAGCCAATCTTTTGGGCCGCACCTATTGCCTTTGTTGCCACTTCTGCGGCTGTAATCTCATTAATACCTGTAGCGCCAGGCTGGGTCGTTTCGAATACCGACGTGGGCCTTTTGGCCGCATTTGCCATTCTAGGTTTCTTCCCCTTGATTGCTCTGCTCTTCTCTTGGGCTAGTAACAGCAAGTACCCATTCATCGGTGGCTTGCGTGCGCTTCATCAGATGATAGCTTTTGAAATACCTTTCATACTATCTGCGTTGTCTGTTGTTATCCTTTCGGGTTCTCTGAATTTAACGCATATTGCAGGTGCTCAGACGCCATATTGGTACATCTTCTTCTTGCCAATAAGCGCTTTTGTATTTTTTATCTCTTCTCTTGCGGAGTTGGAAAGAATTCCTTTTGACCTGCCTGAAGCAGAAAGTGAAATAGTAGCAGGCTGGCTGACTGAAACGTCAGGGATGATATATGGTCTACTTCAGCTGGGGACTTATATCAAATTGTATGCCTTGGCTGCCCTTTTTGTCACTCTATTTCTTGGAGGTTGGGCTGGTCCACAGATCTTTCCTCAAGTGCTTGGTCCTCCGGGTCCACAAAGCCCATTGATCCAATTACTTACACTTAGACCTATATACAATCCCATCATTGTCAATGATGTCTTTTGGTTCTCAATCAAGACATTTGGGATTATAATGTTGATGTTGTTACCAAGAGGAATAAATCCGAGAATTAGGATTGACATACTGTTACATACAGGCTGGTACAAGCTGATTGTGTTGTCATTCATAAATATGTTTATAGCCCTCGCTTTAGTTTATGGAGGAGTGTTCGGTCCCGGGGGAGTGTTGACACCACATTGACATCCGCTGGTGGTTTTATTAAGGCAATAGAATCTGGCTCAAAACATCTTGTAATAAAGAGATTTACATTGCGCTATCCTGAAAAGAAGCTCAAATTCGTAGGTGATGGCTATCAGTTTGATCCTAAACGTGGGGTTGGCATAGCCGGATACCGCGGGAGACATATCCTGTTCCATGACAAGTGTACGGGTTGTCAGCTATGTGCCATAGCGTGCGAGGGCATAGCGGAAGCGATAGGGATGGTTAAAGTAGACGAAAAATGGAAACATAACAAGAAATCTATCATGCCTCAAATAGACTTTGGCAAGTGTGTCTTCTGCGGTTTATGCGTTGACGCTTGTCCCTTCTACGCACTGTACATGACTGATGATTATGAATTATCAGCCTTTACAAAAGAACATCTAATTTATACTCCTGCACAACTAGCGGTTAAACCAAAGTATGATGGTAGCGTCGAGCTAAAGATTGATGATAGAGGGGCGACGCATGGCTGATCCGGTATTTATTGCGACTGCCGTCCTAACAATCGGTGCAGCAATTGTTGCCTTGGAATCAAGAGAATTAATCTATGGAGGTATAGCATTAGCCATCTCGATGCTGGGTGTAGCAGGATTCTTTTTGCTCTTAGATTCTCCTTTTGTAGCAATGTTTCAGATCACAGTTTATGTCGGAGCAGTCGCTGTACTTGTGATTTTCACTGTAATGCTCGTACGAACTCAAGAATTGTTCTCTAAAAGAGAAGATAGAGGCCGAAAAGGCGCTGGAATAGTTCTTTTGATAATATTGATGGCTAGCTTGGGAGCAATATTCATCTTTTCTGGACTCAATAACCCTAATGTGATGAAAATTCAAGGGTCGGGAATTAACTTTACCGCTATAGGGAAACAGATGCTCACATATTATTCTCCTGCGCTCATAGTATTGGGATTGGTATTAGCAGCTGCCATAATAGGAGCATTGACATTGGCTCGCAGGGAGGACCTAGAACAACGACATGAACGAACTGATTGATTACATTATCGTAAGTACTATCCTGGTTGCTGTCGGGATATATGGATTAGTGGTAAAGAGAAATGCAATACGTATGATATTTGCCATTGAAATAATTGCAAACTCGGCAAATATAAACCTGGTCGCTTTTTCAAGAAGCGTTAATAATGCGCAGGGACAACTTTTTGCGTTATTCTCAATCGCTATCGCGGCAGCTGAAGTGGCAGTTGGCCTTGGTATTATTATTATTGCCTACAGGCTGTACAAGGAGATCGACGTTGAGGAATTTAGGAGTATGAAGGGCTAGTTGGCACAACTATTTTTCTTGATGATTGCAACTTTTTTACCTTTGATTCTGTCACCGGTATCATACTACTTTGGTAGAAAGTACGGAATGAATATAACAGCGTGGTTTTCATTCGCCGTGATAGCAATATCAACAATCATGTTATTTATTCCAGCCATGATGCTAAACGGAGGTAAGTCTGTATACGCTGAAAGTTATACATGGAGCCAGTTTGGAAATTTTGGCTTGAGATTGGACGGACTCAGTCTGCCATTTGCTATAACCATATACATTTTATGCACAGTTCTTGCTCTTTACTCTAAACCATACATGGCACATCGAATCGAGGAGGAAGCTAATGAACGATTCAACACAACTGGTAAATTTGGCGATTCCTACTCCGAAACTAGAGAAGAAACAAGTCAAACGGGAAGTGGTCAATCGGGGCGACTGAATATTGAAACAGTCGAACAGAGAACGATTCTAGCTCAAAGAGAACACTATGTAAATTCCCAGACTGGTCTGTATTTTGCACTCTATCTAATGTTTTCAATGGGGATGTTGGGAACAGTTTTAGCGACAAATCTGATAGAATTTTATGTCTTCTTCGAACTTATGCTTGTCCCATCGTTTTTTCTGGTCGCGTTTTATGGCTACGGAGCAAGACGTAGAATTGCTCTCATGTTCTTTTTCTGGACTCATACGGGAGCAGTCGTTTTGTTGCTAGGCTTGCTAGCTATGGGATTTTTTGCAGGAGGCTTTGATTATTCTGTTGTAAAGGCAAATGCATCACGCATCCCAGTTCAGTGGATAACAATAATCATATTTGCGATCGTAATAGGCCTCGGTGTTAAGTTGGCTGCGTTTGGACTTCATATATGGCTGCCATACGCACATGCAGAAGCCCCAACGCCAATTTCGGCTCTGTTGTCTCCTGCGATGATTGGGATTGGTGCCTACGGCTTACTTCGTCTTTGGATGGACCTTTTGACTGGAAATTATGCTCAGTATAGCATCTACATCAACATTTGGGGGCTAGCTACAATGATTTACGGTGGCGCTATGGCTCTTATGCAGGATGATATCAAAAAGGTACTTGCTTATTCTAGCATTAGCCAGATGGGTTATATCCTATTTGGACTAGGATCAGAAAGTATCTTGGGCATTACGGGAGCTACCCTGATGTATGTCACACATGGTTTGGGAAAAGGAATCTTGTTTATGATGGCTGGATCGATTATCCTCCAGACAGGAACAAGAAGTATGTCAAAGTTAGGAGGATTGGCTGGAAAGATGCCTTACACCGCAGTAATAGCAATGATCGGTGGATTGACGATCATTGGCATTCCACCGACGAGCGGCTTTATGTCAGAGTGGATTCTATTTAATGGGGTTCTTCAGACAGGTGTGCATGATATGAACTCGTTCAGAGTAGTCCTTTTTGGGTTTGGTATATTGACAACAGTACTTTCTACTGCTTATATTCTGTGGATGTACAAGCGTATATTTTTTGGGAAACTTCCAGAATACTTGCAACAAGTGAAGGAATCAAACAGGTACGTTACCGTTACAATGGCTGTTCTCGCTGCAATAACTCTTATTATCGGTGTATATCCTAACCCATTTGTCACACCAATCTCAAGCTATATTCAGGCCATGTTTGCAAATACGCCCCAGGTCCTGCCGCTACCAGGTCATGGTCATCAATCACCAATACCAATTAATAGGAATGTTAATCCCATATCCGACAGTCAGTTGCCTCACAACATCTATACTGAACATGCAGCAGGCTTGCTTTTCAGTACGGCTAGATCTGGAGTCCAGAATTAAAATATGATAGGTTTGGGAGATCGGTCAGAGTAGCAATGAACGAAGTGATTGGATTTCAGGGATTGGGTGTTAACACATGGCTAGTTTGGATTCTGCCATTTGTAGGGGCTGCTGTTATACCGGCTATATCGCATAGACCTGAACGAATTAAAAATTACGCGGCCATCGGCTTTGCCTTGGCAAGTGCAATTACAGCATCGACACTGTTACCGCTAATAGCTAGTAATAGTGTAGTGGATAGCCAGGTCAGTTGGATAGGGGCATTGGGCCTCAAAGCAGGAGTTCTTGCTACTCCTCTATCTGTAATAATGACTAACCTCGTGGCTTGGATATCTTTTCTCATAATGGTCTACTCGATGGGCTATATGCATGGAGATAAGGACATGACACGTTATTGGTTCTTTATGCTCTTTTTCATTGGATCTATGCAGCTGATCGTTCTATCAGACAACCTTCTGATGATGTTCTTTGGATGGGAAGGTGTTGGCCTGGCGTCCTACGCTCTGATTGGATTTTGGCATGCCGACAGAAAGAAAGACTATGTCGGCAGGGAAGGGCATTTTGCAGGAGGCATTGCAATGTGGGCATCTCCTACCCACGCTGGAATGAAGGCTTTTCTCATGACAAGGGCCGGGGATACCATGATGCTCGCAGGAATGTTTTTGATTTTTATTTTTTCTGGTACATTTGGATTTAAAGAGCTAGCCCAGAATCAAGAATGGTCTGTTCAAATGGCCCATCAAAACCTGTTGGTGCCAGCAGCTGTCTTGCTCTTTGGAGGAGCAATTGGAAAATCAGCCCAATTTCCATTAAATGAGTGGCTCTTGGAGGCTATGACCGGCCCCACTCCAGTATCTGCACTTATCCATGCAGCAACTATGGTAAAGGCAGGTGTTTTCCTGGTAGCACAGGTTGGGCCTCTTTTCTTTGCATTAGCTGCCTTTGGAGTTACCCAGTTTTTTGAGGTCGTAGCATGGGTTGGTGCGATTACGGCATTTTTACTGGCCACACAAGCCCTGGTAAATCCTGAAATCAAAAAGGTCCTTGCCTATTCTACTGGCTCTCAAATCGGGTACATGATGATGGCCCTGGGAATCGCTGGTCTTTCAACAAACTTTGTTGACGGCTATACGGCAGGATTCTTTCAACTTATAAGCCACGCCCTGTTTAAGGCCTCTCTTTTCATGGGCGCAGGGGCTCTCTTGCATACGGTGGGATCCAGATACATGACAGATATGGGTGGAATGCGCAAATATATGAAGAAGACATACATTTTCATGCTTTTAGCAGCACTTTCGCTTGCAGCTGCACCACTGGTGACCTCTGGCTTCTGGAGTAAAGACGCGATATTTGCCGCTGTCCTTGATTCAGGATACATCTATGCAACACCTCTTTTCGCAATAGCTGTTATAGTAGCTATAATGACTGCCTTTTACACATTTAGGATGGTAGGAATGGCCTTTTTTGGCGAGGAGAGCAAACATGTAAAGAACTTGAAGGAGACCGGGCACCATATCCATGAGGTGGGTAAGGTTATGTGGCTTCCATTTGCCATCTTGGCAGTTGCAACCATCGCTGTGGGATTAATTGGTCCTCTCTTTGAAGCTCAATTGCATCACACATTCGCAGAATATCTTTCAGGCTCGTTTGGAATAAAAGAGCACATAAGTGTTGAAAGTCCTCGTAAAGCAGCGGAAACGTTTATGGGCATCAACCCTACAGCTGCAGCGGCGTCGGTTGGAGCTTTTGCAATAGGTGGCGGGTTGGGATACGTTTTCTATATTGGAAGACACGTAAATCCGAAAATCATATCGGTATCTGTAATTACGAGGGGCATCTGGAGGTTCTTGTACAACAGATGGTATCTTAATACTGCATTATACTGGGGAGGAGTAATTGGCCCGATATTTATCTATCGAGTAGTGTGGAGATATTTTGAGAGCGTAGTAATTGAAGGAATTAATCCAGCATTTCAGTATTCCATGACATCATTTTCTAAAATTGTAAAGACAGCTCAAACTGGGATTACACAGACTTATTTGTTCGTATTTGGAGTGGGTATCATGATTATAGTCATGTTACTCTTCATTTGAGGTGATACTGAAAGATGGCTGAAGGTCTAGTAATATCAACCCCACTCATTCTTACAGTAGTATTGGGGGTTGTGGGACTTGCTATACCGGTAATAGATGGGCTGCGGAAAGAAAGAGGTAGTAATAACAAGCTATACAGTGCAATTTCTGTTGGCACTCTTATTTTTGCAATAGGATTTGTGATCGCTAGGGTATTATCAGGGGAAGTGATGCCAGGTATGGCCTTTGGCCCTGGTGTACTTTCTAATGATGTATTTGGGTCGTTTTTTGCTGTCGCATTCTTAATTGTCTCTATAATGGTAACAGTTTCCTCATGGAACTACATGAAGGGAAGAACAAATCCTGCTGCTTACTATTCACTAATTCTGTTGTCTACTATAGGCATGGTACTCATTGCGTACTCTACTGATCTAGTCATGTTACTTGTATCTTGGGAATTGATGTCTCTACCAACTTATGCACTCGCGGCGTTCTCAAAAAGAGACCCAATTTCGAACGAAGCTGCTATCAAGTACTTTATGTTCGGTGCGCTGTCATCAGCCATACTTGTGATCGCTATAGGTCTAGTGTATGGAATCACTGGAACTACAAATATTGCTCAATCGATCCAGGCGATGGCTCATCTCCAAAAAGACTTGATACCGGTTGGCTTATTGGCAGTAGCGCTATTCGTAGCTGGATTTGGTTTCAAGATGGGACTGGTCCCATTTCATATGTGGCTCCCAGATGCTTACGAAGGTTCCCCTACGACTATAGGCGCGCTTTTGGCAGCTGGAACCAAGAAAGCAGGCTTTGCTGCCGCAATCCGAGTCATTGTGCTGGGAATGTTTGTCCTAAATCCAGATTGGAGTCTTGTTTTAGCTGTAGTAGCCGTATTTACTATGACACTCGGTAACCTGGGTGCACTGGTCCAGAGAAGTGTTCCTAGAATTCTGGCTTATTCGAGTATTGCCCAGGCTGGCTATATCTTGATTGGGCTTGCAATTACACCGTATTCCGATCAGGCATTGCCTGGTTCACTATTTCAAATATTAAATCATGCAGTTATGAAGTCAGCCGGCTTTATAGCAGCTGCAGCAGTTGCCACTGCGTTGGCCAGTTATAGTCTGGAAAAATACAGAGGACTTGGTCGTCGTATGCCTATAACTGCCATAGCATTTTCCATCTCATTGTTGGCACTTGCTGGAGTACCACCATTAAACGGCTTCTGGGGAAAGCTGGTAATCTTTGGCGCGGCTATTAATAGTGGTTCCCAGGTTCCATGGGGTCCATACTTGGCAATAGCCGGTGTCCTTAATAGTGCTCTGTCTTTGGGTTACTATGCTTGGATTATGAGAAAAATGTATATGGAAGAAGGACCTGATATGACTAGGGTCAAAGAACCCAGGGCTACGACTGCTGTATTAATTTTCGCCATTGTGTTTATGGTTGGTTTTGGGGTCTGGCACGCGCCGATACTTGAATTTGCCTCAAAGGCTGTACCTACGTTTAGTAACACATTTAACATCGGCGTGTCAAAACCGATACCAGTAATTACCACTCATGGTATCGATAATAATCCTAATCAATCGATTACTCCTTTGCACTAGAACTATAGTATAGTAATACAATATAAGCAGAATCTGAGGATTTGTGTCTACCAAATAAACTGAGCAAAGCGAGTTATGAAATCATATCTGAATTGCAGCCAAATCAGTTAAATGTTCCAGATGATTTTTGGCAATACTATTATTAATTCTTCGAAGCTCATGTTTTGCTTTCGTGGAATAGGCCAAGTAAATATTTTCCATACTTTTAACGAATTCCACAGAACGTTCATTTTTCTTTACTAAAAGATTAAAAAGCTTGTCTTCGTTGTTCCAATCTATCAAATCGTCATGTATTTGGTACGCTATTCCCAGCAGATTTCCAAATGACGCAAGTGCATGAATCTCATCTTCACCTCCGTTTCCGATGATGGCTCCAATTTTTGCAGATGCCTCGAACAAAGAAGCAGTTTTGTATTCTAGTACTTTAATGTAATCATCGACGTCAATTTCAGATTGTTGACTGAGTTTTATTTCAATCATTTCACCTTCGCTCATTTTGATAGCCGCATTGGAAAGTTCACTGGAAACCCGAGAATTATTAATCTTGGATCCTAAGTTAAGGATTATACCCAAGACGAAATCTGCAGTAAGTATGCTACTATTGTAGCCGTATTTAACATGAAAAGAAGGCTTACCTCGTCTATTATTCTGTTCATCTATAATATCATCGTGTATCACAGATTCCGTGTGCAAAAGTTCGATGGCTGATGCTGCTAAAAATGTAGGCTCGCCAATTTTCATAGCAGATTCCATCTCGTTGTTTCTAACTGATTCAGAAGAGAGAATCAAAATCAATGGCCTTATCCTCTTTCCACCATCGCATGCATATCGTAAAGGTGCATAAAACTCCGACCAAGTATAAAGATCGATCTCCCTTTCCAATGCACCATCAATCTTAGACAGATAGTCACTAAAGAGCTCAATCAATGGATTTGTACTTGGATTTCCTTTCAAAGACCTGTTCTTTCCTGCCTTATGCTATGTTGAAATGTTGAGGTTATTAATGGTTTACAATAGGTTTACAGGAAGTAGATTTAGATG
>JBQCDO010000178.1:0-29074 GCA_051961195.1 Nitrososphaeraceae archaeon
AAAAAGAAATATGCATATAGATATAGGAAGTTCGTTCGATCCAAAAATCTGGAATGTGATCATATTGTTCCTAGGTCTTTGGGTTCAAAGCATGGTTATACCTTTGACACCTTTGAAAATAGGATGCGAGCCGTCCTTGAATTTTTACACAATCGTAATAATCTTAGGACAGTGTGTCAGACATGCCACAAACGATTGACATCTGAATATCTAAGTAAACGAAGATTAATTCATTCCGAGAAGCTTGACCGAATCGATTTTGAGAGATCGACTATAAACTATGCGAAATCCGAAACTCACACTTACGATCAATTGTTGTCCAACGCGAGTAAGATAGGATAATTAAAATGAGCTAAATGAGAGGATCACTTATCTCGACTTTCTAATTTATGGATCGCTTAGCAGGGCCTATGTAAAAACTCAGATTGGCTAGGTTGTTTTTCTTAGCTTGTTTTTAATTAATGCCAGAGCGATTTGTGGGTCAGCTCTTCCCTGGGTCAGTTTTAGAACCCTTCCAAGTAAAAAGTTAACGACGCCTGGATTGGAACTAGCATCAATTACAGCAGCCTTTTCTGATTCAAAGGCGTCCTCTACTGCTTTCAAGAGAATGCTTTCGTCGTGTATCTTTGAAGAGTCGGACTCACGTATAATCTGAGAAGGCATCTGGCCTGTCCTCATGATTTTGCTCAATGTCAATTTAGCAGTATGCCTACTAATTATATTCTCGTCTACTAGCCTTGCTAACTCAGCAATATGCTTAGGTCCAATCCGAAGGTCTAGAGCGATACTACTTTCTTCTGTCTTTGAGTTTCCAATAAAACTCATCAAATCAGAAACTAACCAGTTAGCAATTTCCTTTGGGGAGTAATATATCTGGACAGCCGCCTCAAAAAAATCCGCCATCTCTTTGTTATTAATCAGGACCTGCGCAACATGGTCGGAAAGTTGAAAGTCCGCAACAAACCGATTCCTTCTTTTATCGGGCAATTCTGGCATTTTTTGTTGAATAGATGACAAATATTCATCAGAAAGGAGTATTATCGGTATATCTGGCTCGGGAAAATATTTGTAATCTTGTTCCTCTTCCTTGGCTCTGGATTGCTTCGTCACCTTTCGTTCACTATCCCAGTGCCGAGTTTCAGATTTGACTTCAATACTGTGGGATGAAAGTGATTTTTGTCTAGTAATCTCAAAATTTAATGCCTTCTCGACTTCTCGAAACGAGCCGACGTTTTTGATTTCTACCCGCTTCCCGCTTCCTATGGAAATATTTGCATCACATCTGACTGATCCCTCCAGTTTTGTGTTGCAAACCCCTAAATGTTCCAGAATAGAAGTCAACTTGTTCAAAAATGTCCTCACCTCACCCGCATCTTTAAAATCCGGCTCTGTGACGATTTCAACTAGGGCGGTTCCTGCGCGATTATAGTCAATGAGCGTATAAAAACTGGTATCCATATCACCTTCGTATACTAACCTACCGGGATCTTCCTCCAATTGAACTCTGCGAACTCTAGCAAACCCTCCTCCGTAATGAAGTTTTCCACTGTAACCAACGCTACCTATACCCCCAGAGTCATATTGGGAAATCTGATAGTTTTTGGGTAGATCAGGGTAAAAATAATTCTTTCGATAAAATCCCATTCTTGGTGGAATAACACAGTTCATAGCAAATGCAATCATACAAGAATGATCTACCGCCTTACCATTTAATTGCGGCATACTCCCCGGTTGCCCAGAACAAATTGGACAAATGTTTTTATTCGGAAGCTCGTTGCGATAGTCCCCTTTACACTTACAAAAAAGCTTAGTTTGAAGTCCAGTTAGCTGACAATGAATCTCAATGCCAATATTTACTTGTTCATCCATCATAAATCCGGTCTCCTCTTAATAGATGCTACGCTTTCATACATTTTTGAGACATCAAAAAGTAATTGTTCTTGCATTTCATCGGTCATCAGTTGCAACCCTATAGGGAGATTATCACTAAAGCCAGCGGGAAGAGATATTGCAGGTGTTCCTACGAGATTAGCAACTACTGTATTTGTATCTATAAGATATCTCTTCACTGGGTCATCTATATTTTCTCCTATCTTAAATGGAAGTACTGGCATTGTCGGTGAGATTAAAACATCAACCTGTTTGAATAATTTCTTGACTTCATGTCGCAATATTGATCTGACTTTTTGTGCCTTGAGATAATATTTTGCATAGTAGCCTGACAGCAATACGTGGGATCCTATCATTATTCTTCTCTTTACCTCATTTCCGAAGTTGTTTCGGATTTTTGAGAAATACGAATTCCATTCATAGCCCTCGGGATCGAAATCAAATCCATATCTCAAGTTATCATACCTAGCTAGATTGCTGCTCGCTTCAGCCATTGCGATGGTGTAGTACGAAGCAAGAGCGTAATCAGAGTTCAAAGAGACCTCCTCCCATTTGCAATCATTCGAGGACAATAAGTCGAGTGAAGAATAGACAAGCTTAGAAATTGCAGGATCAGATGCTTCCACTAACTCTTTTATTAACCCGTATCGAACAGGCCTCTTTACATCTGAAGCAACGAACCCTGGAGTCTTTATTTCGTTGAGAGTCGTATTGTCATTTTCATCAAAACCTGCAATTACATTCATGATCATTACTATGTCGGAAACCGTTCTTCCAAGCGGACCTATTTGTTCCAGACTATTCGAGTAGGAAACTAGCCCAAATCTACTCACTAGTCCATAAGTTGGTTTCAGACCCACTACTGAACAGAAGCTTGCTGGACATCTGATTGAACCACCAGTATCTGATCCAAGCGAAACGGTGCATTCCAATGCAGCTACACTGGCAGCACTACCTCCGGACGACCCTCCTACTACATAATCTGGATTCCAAGGGTTGTGGGAGGGTCCATAGCTTCCAAATTCAGTCGTTGAACCCATTGCAAATTCATCCAAATTTACTTTTCCTATTATAATTGCATCACGTTCTTTAAGCCGCCGAACGACTGTTGCATCATATGGTGGTATATATTCTTGCAACAACTTTGATGCACAAGTCGTTTTGATGTCTTTAGTGCATATATTATCCTTAATACCTACCGCAATTCCAGCCAACGATCCCACAGCCTCTTGGCTTTTTATTTTTTTATCTAGTTTTCTGGCGGTATTAAGCGCTTCATCATTTATTGTAATAAATGCCTTAATTTTGTCATCTATGTCATTTATTCGTTCGAGGAGTTGAATTATGTAATCCTCTATTGTAAATTCTCTGTTCCTTACTCCGGAGATAATCTGCTCTGCAGAAAGAGTGAACAGTTTACTCATGTTATCTCATTCTCGGTCCTTTTACATATCCTTCCTTAGAGTACTTGGTTGTCTTTGATAAATCAGTTTGATTATCATAAATTATATCATCTCTGAACTCTGAGACTCTCCTTTCATAATGTCTTGGCTCGATGTCAGACAAAGAGATACTGTCTAGCCTATCCAAATATCCAATTATTTTCTCAATTTCAATGTGATACCTTTCTATCTCATCATTAGTCAAATCTAGTCGGGAAAGCCATGCGAGATGTTTCACGTGTTCAATTGTTACCAAATATTGTCTACCACCTATTTCGATCTTACGGTGCTAATCTGTCTATGTCACGAGGATATAAAGAGGCATCTCGTATATTATCCAAGCCTGTTATAGACATAAGAAATCGTTCTAGGCCCATTCCGAATCCTGCATGAGGAGGGACCCCGTAATCAAACACTTTTAAATGATAGTCAAATTTTTGTATGTTTAAACCTTGTTTTCTCATTCTATCCACTAATTCTGACTTTCTGTTTATTCTGGTGCTACCCGAGGATATTTCTAAAGGCCCAAACATGAGATCAAAGGATTCGGATTTCGCTTCAAATTCCGAATTTGGCTTAACATAGAATGGTTTGATAGAAGCCGGCCAATCAGTTATAAAATAGAAACTATCTAGGTTCAATTTTGATGTAATTAATTTTAATGCCTGCGGTGAGAAGTCGTCCCCGTATCTAACATTTTCATCGGCTACCCTTAAAGATTCAAGGATCTCATCATAAGAATACCTTGGAAGAGGAATTTTGATATCAGGAAGCACAATTTCCGCTGAATCTAACTCTTCATTGTTATTCTTTCTGATAGAATCGAGAACATGGAATATCAGTTTTTCCAGCAATTGCATAACGTCATTATAGTCTGCAAAGGCCATTTCGGTATCAATTGAAATTGCTTCTGAAAGATGTCTATTTGTTCGTGACGGTTCAGCCCTAAAAATTGGACCGATTTCATAGACATTCTCAAAGGACATTGTCAACTGTTCCTTATACAACTGAGGACTTTGAGCTAAAAATGCCTCTCTGTCATAGTAGAAAATCGGAAACAAAGCCGCACCTCCTTCTGTCGCAGTTGCTATCATTTTCGGAGTGTTTACCTCTAAAAAGCCTTCTTTTGCAAGGAACTCTCTAATTGACCTTAGCAAAGTATCACGAATACGAAATATACTTTGTAGTATATTTCGTCTAAGATCTACTGCTCTAAGGTCTAACCGTGTGTCTAAACCTGTTGAACTTCTCTTGCCTTGAACCATAAAAGGCGCGGCATTTCTTGCATTCGAAAAAATCTTCAGCTCTATTGGTACGATTTCAGCTCCAGTTGGCGACTTTTGTTGAAGTCTTACGTGTCCTTTTACTGCTAGTGAAGAGTGTTCTTTCAAAGATTGTATTTGTTCTAATACTGAATCTGGGCAGTCTCCTTTCTTGGCAACAACTTGAGTCTCTCCAAATCTATCCTTTACTTGAACAAAATGCAAATTACCATGATCACGAATACTTGATACCCATCCCATTACAATAACACTTTCTTTCTCTGAACAGGATGGAATTTCTGATGAATAATGGGTCCGTCGCCACTGATCCATCTCAACTTCTTCAATTATTTCATTCACTTTTTATAGCACCGTTTGTATCCGAATCATGTATGCGGCAGGTAATTTAATTCTTCATTAGGAATGGAACTAATATTCGAGGCAGCTCAGTTAACTTTTGAAGGTTGAGCCTTCAATATATAAATAATTCGTCATCTTATCAGGATTAGATGAAAGAAATCAGCCACAATGTTTCATGTGATCTCTATATACAACAGATTTGCTACACCACCTTACAACGGTCGTGATGACTGCTACTTATTACAGAAACGGCATTAGGTAACTCTATTGCGTAGATATCATTTACTTGTGCGAACCTCCCGTATATACAGATAATTTTGTTAAATTGAAATAGGCGAATCGATTCTGGACAGATTACTGTCACTGCATTTTGATCACAATTGAAATTCGAAATATAAAGCCCAGATATTCTAACTATAATATGTTGTTTTATGGCCTTCTAGAATTGTTATACATGAGTTGCTAGTCTTCGAAATTCGATGGTAGAATCTAATCTTTATTTGCTAGATGATTTTTTATTGGCTATATGGTTGTGTGTGCCTTATCTACCCGCTGTAAAGTAAAGCAGCCTAAAACCTGCAATAGTGAATCATTTTATCGTAAAATTTTATTGTAAAACTTTTGTGGAATCTGATATGAATTACAATCTAATTGTAATTCCGCTTTCGTCTAAAAAGGACTTTACTTTACCTACGGTATATTTGTCGTAATGAAAAATCGATGCAGCAAGGGCTGCGTCTGCATCTGTTTCTTTGAATAGTTTAAGGATATGTTCTGGTTTGCCACATCCTCCAGAAGCGATTACCGGTATACGAACTGCATTTGATATTAAGTTTGTCAACTCTATACAATAACCATCCTCGGTACCGTCAGCATCAACGCTTGTTAAAAGAATCTCTCCTGCTCCCAAACCTTCTACCTCTTTAGCCCATTGGATCGCATCCAGATCGGTTTCTTTTTTGCCACCGTAGATCATTACCTCGTAGTTATTGCTACCCTTTCCATTTCTATTCAAGAATTTTTGGCTCTCTTCTTTTATTTCGTGTCTTTGAGATTTCCATTTCGCGTCTATTGCCACTACAACGCACTGCCTGCCAAATATCTCCATTAATTGTGTTACTAGTGCTGGATTCTTAACTGCCGCCGTGTTGACTGATACTTTGTCGGCGCCACTCCGCAGAATCTCTCGAGCATCTTCGAGGTTACTTATTCCTCCGCCTACAGTAAAGGGAATATTTACGACGCTAGCCACATTTCTCACTACATCACGAATTGTACGTCTTCCCTCCTGAGAAGCTGTAATGTCTAAGAATACAAGTTCATCTGCACCTTGTTCGGTATATTTTTCGGCCATCTTCACAGGATCCCCTGCTGTTTTCACATCTGAAAAGTGGATTCCTTTAACTACAAGGCCATCATCTACATCCAAACAAGGTATTATTCGTTTAGATAGCGGCATTTTTATGCTAAGGCCTTTGCCTGAACAACATTGAATCGTCCCTCGTATATGGCGCGACCCAAGATCACGGACGAGCACCCCGTATTTCTAATTTTTACTATATCCAAGATCGAAGAAATGCCCCCACTCGCAATTATATTTATATCCTTGATATTAGACGCTACCGATAAACTTTCTACATCAGGTCCTGTCAAGGTGCCATCCCTATCAATGCTTGTAAAAAGAAATTCATTTAATCCCATATTCATGAACATATTGATACCATGTAAAATATCAAAGCCAGAAGCCTCACGCCATCCGTCCACCATGATCATCCCGTTTAATTGATCTATCGAGATGACAATCTTTGAGGATAGTGTCTTAGCAATGCGTTTTAGAGAATTGGGTTCTTTAAAGGCCATGGTTCCTACTACCACCTTAGATACACCCATGTCCAGCATGTGCTTTATGCTGTCTACAGACCTGATCCCTCCGCCGATCTGAACCGGAATGTGTAGTGAATTGATCACATTTGAAATCAGGCTGATGTTGGAATTGCCAGTTCTCAGTGCCGAATCTAGATCCACAATATGCAATAGATCAGCACCTTGTTCTTCCCATTTTTTTGCTATGCTTATCGGGTCGCTACTGTAAATTATTTTATCTTCTATGTTGCCTTTGACGAGTCTTACCACGTTACCTCCTAGAAGATCAATAGACGGAACTACTTTCATTGCTTCTCACGACATATATTTAAGAAATTCTTTATTATGATCGCTCCGGTCTGGCCAGATTTTTCTGGATGAAATTGTGTGCCATACAAGTTTTCTTTTTCTATGGAGGCAGGTATCGTGATTCCATATTCTGAATTTGCGGTGATCATCCGCTTATCACTTGGTGATACACGGTAAGAATGAACAAAATAAACCCACGAGCCATCTGAAATGCCATCTAATAGCTTACCTCCATTCCGTTCTATTTTTAGGGTGTTCCATCCCATATGCGGTATCTTTGTGAGTTTTTTGTTCAGCATGATCACCTCCCCATCTAGTATGGCCAATCCATCAAGCTTTCCCTCTTCGCTCCTGTTAAATAGCATTTCCATACCTAGACATATTCCGAGTATCGGGATTCTGTCCTTTACTGCTTTTGTAAATAGCTCTTTATCTTCACCAATTGAAATGATAGCAGGATCAAAATTTCCTACACCCGGTAAAATCAGCCCGTCATAATCCCAGAGATTTTTCATTTTGCTTATTATAGAAGTTTGTACTCCAGTATTTCTTTCAAGTGCTGCTTTAAGACTATAAAGATTTCCTGCGCCGTAATCAAACAGAGCTATTCGCAGCATTATTCAAATTTCACCCTTAGTACTCGGTACACCGATTCCCCTGTTATCAATAGTGGCTGCCATCCGAAAAGCAACTGCAAATGCCTTTAAAGCCGCCTCTATTTTGTGATGATCATTATCTCCATATCTAATTTCTATGTGGGTACATGCGTTTAAATTCTGTACTAGAGATCTTACAAAGTGTTCTAGATCTTCTTTTAGTATTCCTTCTGTCATGTTATTCATTAGTTGCAATTCAATCTTATGGAATTGACGCCTCACAAGATCAACACTGACATATGCAAGGGAGTCATCCATTGCAACTGACGCGTATCCAAATCTTCTTATATTCTGACGTTCTAGTAGCGCCATATCAAGCGCTTGCGAAAGCGCAATTGCAGTATCTTCAATAACATGGTGTACGATATGATCATTTGATTGTGCGGTAAGGGCAAGGTCTATCATACTGTGCCTACCTATCGTAGAAATCAGATGATCTAGAAAATTTATATCTGTCTTGACCGAAAATTGTCCATTACCGTCGATCTGAGCGTCTACTGTCAGAGATGTTTCTCTTGTATTTCTCACTATATGTGCGCTTCGAGACTTCGAGGTCAAATCCGTCAATAATGTCAAAGCCCCGTATCTACTTTATTTAACATATTCGGCAACTGATTTACAGTTCTTATCATTGCACGGGCTCCATTAGTAACAAGCAGATGACTAGTTCTTGCAGGATCGAAACTGTATTTATAAGTCCCAATAAATGTCATTTTTAGATTGTACCTTTTTTCAGCTAATTTTGTCATTAATAAATCTTCCAACGAATCTCCGACATATATCGCACTTTTAGAAGATAGCATCTTTGTAGCCCTATGCAAGGCATATGGACTAGGTTTGGCATGTTTTCTTAATTCGTCTTCTAAAAATACGCAAGCATCTATATTTATATACTCAAGTATCGTCTCTAGTGAATATTCTACTGCTAATTTACTTCGTCCTGAAACAACTGAGATTTTACCATCAAATAATTGCGAGAGTTTGCTCATTGTTTCTTTTTTTATTATTATTTTATCGTTGTCAATGAGCGGATCTCCAAAATAGTATCGCGGCTTTATTTTATGTTGCTTTAAGAATAGCTCAGGACCATAGAAAATTTCATCAAATACCGTCGCAAGGAGACTCTTGCCAACCGATGATGGGTAATTTAAGAGACGCTTGTACTTATTGATCTTGTGTTTCGACACACATGAAGCGAGAAACTCTTCTACATACTTTATCCCTAGTCCATTGAGACTTTTAGTCATCAAAGAGACAAATTTTCGGGCTTCAATTAGGTGACCTTGTTCACTTGAAAGCACTACTAAAAGGATGGCGTAACAGGTATCAACATCATTATTAAAACCGCCAGTTTGTCTGAGCTCGGCAATAATTTTATCAGTTACCAAATTAGTATATTGTAGTTCAGGACTAATCTGGTTTAGAATAAAGGTAACAGTATTCTTTATTGCTAGATTGTATGATCGTCTTACATCTATTAAGACCCCATCGACATCAAATATAATAGAATCCGGTAACATGTCCTATTAAAAAGTGTAAAGAATTGATTCTACGGGTATATTCATATCCCTCGCTTTTTCTGTATCGCAGTACGAATCGATTCTAAAAACATATTGTTCATTTCGGGGGTTCCTATAGTAACTCTGATACAGCCCTCATAGTTATCAAGATTTCCAAACATTTTTACTTGTATTTCCCGTTTTGTTAGCTCTTGCACGATATTACTGTACATCTGAAAAGATTCAAAAAAAATAAAATTTGCATCTGATTTGTATACATTTAGACCCTCAATCTCTGAGAGATCATTGTATACTCGATTTCTTTCAGTTTTTATAAAATTGACAGTATCAGAGATATACTTACTATTTGATAACATAAGGCTAGCAATTTTTATCGAGAAGCTATTTAGCGGATACGGTGACTGAATATTGGATCGAAAAATTTCAACAAGCTCTTCATTCGAAACCAAGTAGCCAATCCTTGCTCCGGCTAATCCAAATGCCTTTGAGAGTGTACGTAATACTACCAAGTTGCTATGTTTACGTACTTGAGATACGAGAGAATAGTTTGCGAACTCTACATAGGCCTCGTCCAGTAGAACTAGTTTATCCTTCAATGCTTCCAAAATTTCTAGTACTAGATCTGCTCCGAATTGATTGCCGGTGGGATTATTCGGAGAACAAATATAGACCATATCTGATCTATTTGCAGCCTTTAGAAAATCTGATTTATTAAGAGAATTATCTTCCTTATTTAGAGGGATAGCTTCCACCTTTACATTATGTAAATCACATCGGTTCATAAAATATGAAAAAGTAGGAACAAATACTGTGGCCCGCCTATCTCTAGCCACTGTGGACATTAAGGCTTCAATTATTTGGTCTGACCCATTACCCACACCAACATATTTCTTGTCCATACCCAGGAATCTTCCAAACTGTTGATAAACTTCCTCGAGTTGTTCTATAGGATATTCACGAAAGTCGATACTAATAAGCGCCTGAGACGCAATCTTATATAAAAAATTCTTATCAACTGCCAAATTCTCATTAGCATCTAGTTTTACTGTACCAGGGGATACAGAGGGTTTTACATAGGCTTGTAAACTCGAAATTTCTGCTAGTCTTTTAGAAAACCAACTCATGTAGTAGTTCTTTCCTTTACTGCTTCGTAATGATTAAGTAAGCCTTCTGCGAATGTAATTTCCTTCAAAAAAGGTTCTGCATCTACTAAACCTCTTCTTGATAATTCTAACCTATTAGTGATTTTAATAAAGTCTAAAATGGAAAGAGATCCTCTTGACTTTCCAAATCCAGATGTTGGAAGCACGTGGTTTGAACCAAGTACGTAATCGCTTGCTGAAGATGGAGTGTATTTACCAAGCAGAACCAACCCCGCTGACGTAATTTTATTTGCAAGATTCTTTGCATTCTTACTTATTATTTGTAGATGTTCAGGTGCGAGTTCATTAATAAACTCAACTGCCGAAGCCTCATTTTTACATATTGCGATAAATCCGTTATTTCGTATGCTTCTTTCGACTATGTCTGACCTAGCGAGCGGTTCGTGCCTGTTGCTAATAATTGAAACAAGTTCTGATTTAACACCATCAGCAATAACTTCAGAGGTAGTTACCAAACCACATAAAGTATCAACACTGTGCTCCGCCTGAGAAATTAGGTCACGAGCAACAAACCTTGGACGAGCCTCATCATCCGAATAAACTACAAGTTCTGTTGGACCTGCAATCATATCTATCGAAACATGTCGTGAGGCGACCATTTTTGCTTGAGTAACGAATATTCCACCCGGACCAACAATCTTGTTAACCCTCTTTATCGAGTTTGTTCCAAACGCTAGTGCTGCTATTCCCTGCGCTCCTCCTATTCGATAAAATTCATCTACATTACATATATCAGCGGCTACTAGAGTCATTGGATCCACCTCTCCATTCCTCATGGGTGGAGATATTGCTACAATTCTTTTAACTCCTGCAATCCTAGCAGGAACTGCGCACATTACTAGTGTGCTCGGATACCTTGCATTTCCTCCTGGGATGTAGCAACCAACACTATTTAGCGGTTGTATCAGTTTTTGTAGAAAAATCCCATTACTAGATGTTTGCATCTTACTGGCAGTGAGACGTCGGAGGAGCATGCTTTCCGTCTGCACAATTCTCTTCTTCATTAACCTTAATGATCGAATTTGCTTGGTACTCACATTATTATATGCGTGTTTGATGTCTTCTCGTGAAATTCTTAAAGATTTAAGCTTAATTTTGTCAAATTTTTCTGTGTAACCAATTAATGCGTCATCTCCGTTAGTTATGACGTCTTTAAAAATGGAGTTTATCGTTTTGTCAATGTCGTCGGGCGGATTGTAGGTCCCGCCACGCAACTTCGCAGCATCAGAGGTGGGATCTTTAATCCTAAATTTCTTGATCATAAGAATCTAGATTTATTTGATCCAATGGAAGAATTTGTCTTGGTTCTATTACGACCAAACCTTGGGCCAATTCCCGTAAGTTCGGTACAATCTTAATAAATTCACTCTTCTCTATAATCGTGTTCACGCTATACCATCCGTCTTCACTTAACTTGCTTATCGTGGGTTTTTTTAGAGCAGGAAGACGTTCAAGTAATCCCTTAATGTTATCCTCTCTCACATTGACGAAAATATGCAATTTCTTTCGTGCTTCCACTACCCCTTTCAGCAATGCACACATGTCCGCAATTTTCTCTCGCTTGTGAGGAATTTTAAGAGTATTCTTATTGGCAACAAGTACTGCGGTAGATTCCATTACCGTGTCAATAATTTTTAAATTATTACGTCCAAGCGTCGTACCAGTCTCTGTGATATCGAAGATTGCATCGACATCTTCAGGAGGTTTAGCTTCAGTGGCGCCGAACGAAAGAAAAATTTCAACTTGTTTATTCTGTCCAACTCGTAACCATGGTGTTATTATCATTGGGTCGGAACTGCCAAAATGTTGTTGATAGATTGGATTTGATTTTATGTACGATGAAGTAGTGGTAAGGTATTCTGAAGATATTCTGAGAGGCTTATTATGAGTCACAAAATGGCTAATCAATTCAGATAGATTTTGAGCATCGAAGCTTTCTGGGATGGCTAGGACTTGCTTTACCCGGCCATATTCTAGGTCAAGCAGAACTTTTACGTCTGCTTTTGCTTCGTTTATCCAGTCCTTACCAGTAATCCCGACATCGTAAAATCCTTCTTGGACATAAGTCGGTATTTCCTGAGGTCTTAGGATTTTGACTTCTATTTCAGGATCACTCAATCTCAGGCGGTATGTCCTGCCCCTGCCAGTTATAGATTGCCAGGCTTGTTCTAATATCTTGTATGTTGCCTCTTCTATGCTACCTTTCGGGACAGCGAACTTTATTGTTGCCATTTTATAAGATAAATAACTAGAGTCATTGAGGTAATGTATATATTTACTCATTCTTTGAGTAATCCGTCGATGAAGAGATACTATGGTTTTTAAAACTACCTTTGATCGATTATGGATATAATAATTTCCTTTGCTCTTGATGTACTTATCTTGCCCTCTCGGATCATTTTGTCTGCTACTAAATCGATTTGATTCCCTAGAGCCCCCGCGGAGATAGCTATATTTCTTGCGTGGAGCCGCATGTGGCCTTTCTGAATCCCAACAGTTGCTAAGGCAAGGATAGCTGAGAGGTTCTGTGCCAAGCCAACAGCTGAAAAAACCATTGCAAGGTCTGCACTAGATTCGACTCGCAAGAGTTTCAACGCTAACATAACCATAGGATGGACATTTGTAACACCTCCAACTATCCCGACAGCTATGGGTAACTCTAATTCACCTAGCAAATCGCCACTACTGGTTTTACTCCATCTTGTCATCGAACGATATGTTCCATCCCTTGAGGCATAGGCATGAGCAGCTGCCTCTATGGCTCTAAAGTCTTGTCCAGTCGCAATTGCAAGCGCATCTATTCCGTTCATTATGCCTTTATTATGAGTAACTGCACGATAAACATCCGAATATGCAAAGCTATACGAATAAAGAATTCGATCAACGATGTTTTCCCCCCCAAGGTCCTCCTTATGAAATACGGCATTAGACCGTACAAGTCGTCTCGTAGCGTAATTGGACAGAACCCTCACTACTGCTTTACCATCTGTTATCTGTTCCAACGCTGGAGAAATTGCTTCACACATAGTGTTTATCGCGTTCGCACCCATTGCGTCACTCGTATTTACAATAATCTCTACAATAAGCATCTTACCTGCACCGCTATTGATCAAATCGTCTAACCATTTCACCTTAATGTCAGTGGCTATCACTGACCTGCTGGTGCTATTTGCTAAAGATAACAGCCTTTCTTTATTTGATAATACCTTTAACCCTGAGTCTGGAAAAATAACAGATACAAGTTGTACCTGACCTATCATTATTGCCTCATCCGCATTCGCCTTAAATCCACCTGAATTTCTCGCAATTTTGGCAGCCTTGCTACATGCAGCTATGACCGAGGGTTCTTCAGTAGCCATCGGTATAATGTATTCTTTACCATTAATCAGAAAGTCCGTTGCAATACCAAGAGGCATCGATATTATTCCAACGGCATTTTCTATCATCCCATTTATCATGTCGAAACTAATGCTAGAACTAGGATTGGTTAGCAGTTCTATTTGAGATTCTGAAAGATTAGCCTCGTTTCTAAGGAAGAGCAAGCGTTCATCTTTATCCATTTGATAAAATTTCTTTTTCTGTACCAACTGAATTGTAACAGCAAATAATTAGGTACTTTCTGCCATAATAAGAATGTGCACAATTCGAGGATTACCTATCACTGGTTTACTGAGTACAATTGAGTTGCAACCAAGACTCGCGCACTAGGCAACCAAATAAAGCCTCTTGCTTGTTGATATCGGATAAAGAAATAACTTCTTTATACATAGATCCATTTCTTTCAACGGTCGCTATAATAACATGCATCAGAGTAACAAAAGCGTTTTATTTGATACCAAGTACCTAGGTTTAGCAAGGTATCATATGCGAATAGTAATGAAGTTTGGCGGCTCCGCGATCGACTCTGTCGACAAAATTAAAAATGTCGCTGAATTAATAAAAAAATACAAGTCTCACCTTGATCAGCAAGATGGTTCCACCCGTCCAAACGAAATAGTAATTGTTGTTTCTGCCTTAAGAGGTATGACCGACAATATCCTGAAGATCTGTGAGAAGGTAAGAAAAGGGCTTAGGCAGCCGATTTACGAATTCGTTCAACATACGCGAGACGCCCACTTGCAGATAATCGAAAATGGTATAGGGAGCGATAGTCTGAAGATCGAGGCACGTGCGAAGATACTTCCCATACTTGATGAGTTAAGAGATGTTCTAGAGGGGCTGGTCTTATTAAGCGAAGTTACACCGAAATCTATCGATTACCTTCTATCTTTTGGTGAGAGACTATCTACTCCGCTTGTCTGTTTTTCCCTGCTAGACTACGGGTTAAAATCCAAATCCTTAACTGCTAAGGACATAGGACTTCTAACGAACTCTGATTTTGGAGAAGCCAGTCCGCTAATGGATACGACCAAACTCAGAGTGTCACGCAGTCTAGAACTTTTGCTGAAGGAGGACGTGATTCCTGTGGTGACTGGTTTCATTGGAGCAGATCAGAATGGTAACTTTACGACCATTGGACGAGGGGGATCTGATTACTCTGCTACGATAATTGGGTCCAGTATTCAAGCAGATGAAGTTTGGCTCTGGAGCGATGTAGACGGTCTAATGACTGCGGATCCAAAGATAGTCACAAATGCCAAAGTACTAAACGAAGTCTCATTTACGGAAGCCATGGAAATGGCCTTGTTCGGTGCAAAGTATATACATCCCAGAGCCCTAGAGCCGGTAATCGAGGCAAAGATACCGGTTAGAATTCGAAACACCTTCAATACTCAGAACATTGGGACTCTCATCACTTCGAATCCAAGCAACGAATTCCAGAAAATTGTAAAATCGATAAATATGATCAGAAATACTGCATTAATTGACGTTAGCGGGAGCGGGATGGTGGGGGCTCCTGGGACAGCAGCAAGAATATTTGATACGCTAGCTAAAAATAGGGTAAATATTATGATGATATCTCAAAGCCCCTCAGAATCGAGTATCTCGATGGTAGTAAGAAAAAATGCTTTGGATAAAGCGACAAATATATTGGAACTTAATCTATTGGGCAAGGTCATTAAGAAAGTCAGTGTAAATGATGACGTTGCTGTCATAGCGGTGGTAGGATCAGGAATGCGTGGAATAAAGGGAGTTGCTGCGAAGGTATTTAGTGCTATTGCAAAGCGAGAGGTAAATGTTATCATGATTACTCAAGGATATTCAGAGCTCAACCTAGCCTTAGTTGTAAATAACAAGGACTGTGAGGAGGCTGTTAAAGCTTTGCACACGGAATTTGAACTATCAAAATAGATTTGGTACTTTGAATAGCCTTACTCACTGCACCTAGAATATGTAGAAACATGATTAGTCTGTCTGTCAATCAAGAAAAAGATAAATGCGCTTTAATGAATGAAAATGAGTAAATGAATACTGGTAAATTATTTGTCGTTGGATTAGGTCCAGGCCACCATGACCAAATGACTTTTCGTGCGAAGGAAGTGATAAATCAAAGCGATATTGTCATCGGTTACGATACCTACATTACACTCATAGAGAAGTTAATTGAAGGAAAGGAAATTTATAGATACCCTATGACCCAAGAGGTAGAAAGGGCAAACCAGGCAATAGACTTTGCCGAAAAAGGGAAGACCGTTTCACTCGTGTCATCGGGCGACCCAGGTATTTATGGAATGATTGGATTGATTTACGAAATCTTGGCTGAAAAGGGCTGGAAGAACGGGGAAGGGCTATACCTAGAATGCGTACCTGGTGTTTCTTCTCTTAATTCATGCGCAGCCTTGGTGGGTTCACCGCTAATGACTGATTTCGCAGTTGTGAGTATGAGTGACTTACTCGTTCCCTGGGAAATTATTGTAAAGAGGGTCGAAGCCGCAGCGCTGGGAGACTATGTTACAGTTATCTACAATCCTGCCAGCAAAAAGAGAGTACATCAATTGATAGATACAAGGGATATATTTCTAAAGTACCGCAAGCCTGATACTCCAGTTGCTATTATTAAAGGAGCATATCGCGACAGTCAGGCTATAGTCCTAACTACTTTGAACAATATGCTTGAGCACCAGGATATGCTCGGCATGATTACTACGGTAATAGTTGGAAATTCGTCAAGTTTTCTCTACGACAATATTATGATTAACCCAAGAGGATATAAATCAAAGTATGAAATAGTAAAGGAGGTTTCATCGAGCCGTTAGACTCAAAGCCGTATAATTAACTGAATTTATCTTTGTATTTACGTTAGATTTTAGAATTTGGGTTTTGCAAGTGACGGCTAACTAAAGTCATTTGATGTATTATTGGATTTTACAAGTAGATGGGGGACAGAAGCGTCAGACTTTACGGTTAAAATTGAAAAATTGTGGGGATTTTCAGGATAGCAGTCAACCCCCTATCTGCTCAAATCGGAGCGCCAGCTCTCCTTTCAGCCTCAGTATCTACGGATCGGCGTTTAGCCCTTGATGCAAATAAAAGGCCAGTCAGTACTGCAAAAACCCCAGTTGTCAAACCAAACATAAACATTTCATCAGCCATTTCGTTAGTATATGATTCGCCTAAAGATAAAGTTGCCGTTAGCCCGGGGGTCATACGGCCTAGTTACAAATTGACATGGTACGAATCGTTAGAGATTTGTAGCTCATCATTTTTTGCACGTACACTAAAGACTTAAATTTTCTTACTATTATCAAGAGCTTAAACTTGAACGTTATTTTGGTGCCTACTATCATACTTGCACTATCTCTGTCACTTTGGCAATCTGATTTATTTCTTTCAAATTATGAAGATACAGTAGCTTTTGGAAAATATCAAGCGGAGAATACAAAACCTGCAGTTTCAGGTGTTGGTTACCCGATTTCGATATTTGGAGATTTTCAATCAACCAACAACCCGACATTCCTTTCTTCTGCGCAATCTCAAAATTCTGGGGCACTCCAGTCTACCAATAAAGACAACAGTTCCGCAGCTAAAATTCAAACCATTACGAAACCTCATTCGGTTGGTTCCAATACCCTAGAATATACGTCCAGATTTATATGTGGGACTATAACCGGGGAGGACGGTCCTTTGAGACCGGGCCGTTATAACTCGGATATAAATATATTCAATAGGCAAAACTTCCCAATTTCCTTCTTCTGGAAAGCATCGCTTAACAACGACACTCATGATCACAATTATAATATTCAAAGCCTTGGACCAGCTAGGTCGACGAGCATTGATTGTAAACAAATTCTAACTTCAATTCCAGAGGTAGGAAATGCCTCTTCAGACAAGTATCTTGAGGGAGTATTAACAGTAAACGTGGATTTAGACCCTTCAATACTTTCAGCAATCTCATCCAGCAAGAGCGGAGTCGCGGGGGTATTATCAGGCTCTGAGGCGACTAGCGTTCTCAGTGTAGATGCAATATATACAGTTAATGCACTAAAGGTCTCCAACAGGGAGATCGTACTACAATTGATCGAATATTCGATTAACAGTCGAAGCAGTAAAGTTCCTTCAACTATGGTATCAAAAGTCCTAAGCATAGCTATGCCTATAAAAACTAACCAGACAGTAGACCCAGACAGGCAAGTAAGAACTGTTCTAATGAGAGAGTTTTCACTGACTCCTGTAGAGGCAGCCAATCTAGATATCACAATTAGAGGACTCAGTCTAGGTGTTGGAGCGTTAGATGACAATCATGCACTTTCTCTTGAGCGAATAAATCCTTATCAGCCGCCTTCTTAACCCGATTTTAAGTTCTCTTATCGGGTAAAACAGTTATCAAAATTTGCTCTTTTATATAACTGAAATCATTAGCCAGATATCACTTAAGTATCGAAAAATTCCGTTAAATCGACTTTCAATTCCTAATCTAATGGAAACCTTTCCTGCAGCACTTCTAGTCCTAAGAGGCTACAAGATTAACGCAACTTAGACCTATTTCGAATACACTTCGTAGATCAATTCTAACAAGTGCCCGAGATCCGACTATTTTCGCTTGGTATTGTAATGCACATTGATCCAGATATATTAAATGATACGATAATGTTATTTGTGGACACGGCCCTGCATAGCCATTAACAATTTCCCTTAGCTCCCATCCGAAAGCTTTTGACCAAATGTCCCATTATGAGCGCATTAAAAGACATGTTTTTTAGGCAAATTATGAATTAAAACTTATGAAGACATGCAAAGTCTGTAAAAGGACAAGATTCTTCTCGCTAAATTTCCTTTTCTCTAATGATATGTGTAATGATTGTTATTTTTTAATTAGGGATTTCAAAGAAGAGAAAACTTGATGTGAATATCAAAAAATAAACGGTTGAAACTATAGCGCTTCTGGACAGAACAAAAGGCGTAACTTGATGTAAGTCTTCAGGGATTCTTACCTATTAAACCGCATAATAAATCAGAACACTTTAAGTCTAACGACAATTATAGAAGGATTCTGTACTGATTTAACAGTATTGAAAGTAAACGTTAGATTATGCTAGATGATCGGTTGTCAATTCTGCTTATTTCCGCATCGTATACAGAATTTTGCGTGTATTCCGATCGGATTGCCACATTCTGTACAATATTTTCGTTCTGCAAACCCGGTGTGTCTTTCTAATCTTTGATCATCTAAATTGTCTTTCGAATCTATGCCGACGGTAGGGCTTGACTCCCCTGCATCAGGCATCTCTGGCGTTTTTTGTAAACTATACATATCTGTCACCGCTCCACTGGGCTTAAACGTATCATCAACATTCGGATTAATCCTCGTAATTCCTTCATCATCGTCATTTTTCAGATCTTCTATATATAATAATAACCTTGGACTCTTCGAATCACCAGGACCAGGCACTTGCTCACCCAGCCACATGGCGAATTTCTTAAGAGTCATCTCTGGGGTCGAAAATGTTAGCGAATGGGTAGACATGTACTCATCAGTAGCTGACCTCCCGTTAAAGACTTTCATTAATTACATTAATACTGAGATATATTATTAATACATTAATACTGAGATATATTATTAATAGTTGTATTTCTACATTCTAAGATGGAACTTCCTAACTTAATAGATTAAACTGACGTTTAATCAGAATTGTTGTCTACTTCAAATTTTGAATTGATCGCATCTTTCTGATCACGAATTATTGTCATCTAACAACCATAATTTTTTCAACATCATGACAACATCATGGTTTAATACAAATTAGAAGTGAGGCTACACTTTATCTTGTTTACAAATGATATCTAGCCTAGGACCTTTAGATAGTCTTCATAATACTACGTTGCCAACTCTAAATACAATGACAAACTAAATTTTATTTCTAATGTACACTCTTGCAATTTAAGTATCTTATCATTTGGGTTGTAGCACATTGAAATACTCCCTATGCCTTTATACACCTAGCAATTTCGGACCGAATTAGTCTTTTGGAATATTATGTTTCTAGAATGGTCAGCGTTTAAGAAACATTAAATGGCTCATTGTCGGCAAATATATTTGATAACGTTTTTTGGTAATGCGATTGGTTCGCACACTACTTATCTTTAATTCAACCTCAGGAGTTAATAACTTCTTATACGTTTTTTGTGCATTCTATCCATTTATCGATATGAACTGTATCAGCATGTTCACTAAACTATAGCATATAATATGAACGTAATTTCAGAACTTCCTATACGTCTTGTATACTGGCTATATATCTAAAGACTATTAATATACCGATATTATATAATCTTATTATATCAGCCCAAATTTCGAGTTTACCATCAAAAAAGCTAAGCTAAGCTTTCGAACGAAACCGATTGTTGGAATACTACTGTGAACTTCCACATTTATTACAGTATTTTGCTCTAATTGATAATCCCTGACCACACTTGCGGCATTTTCGTATCGACACTGGATTTCCATCATTTCTGCGACGTGGATTTTCCAACGTGATTGTAACCGGCTTAAAAGTGGGCTCTTGTATATTATGTGTATCATCGCTGCCAGAAGCTTGGGGGTTTAATCTGGATAAAGGCTCGCCGCTATGTGCAGCTTTTGAGCCGAATTGTGGAGTCAAGGATGGATTGGAAGTTTGGCCCTTATTCTCTTCAAAGACAGATTTCAATTCTAAAATAATCTGAGTCGAAAGAAAATTCATAGACGACAAAGACTTCATGTATTCGCCGAGTTTAAATAAAAATTCCTTATCATTAAGGTCACCCTTTTTATAGAGTTGAGCAGAATCAATGAGATTTTCATATTGCTCCTGAATATCTGCAATCATTTTTTTCAGTTTATCGGTCCGATGTAGGATGTCTTCTTGCCCCTGCTCCTCTGGTACCACTGCTTACTACCTTAAATCTATCAGCCTAATAAAAGTTTGAACTGTACTGAAATGGCCTTTGCAGAAAAGAAATGAGTCCTAATAATTAAAAATTAATGTATCATTTGATAAGGGTCGTTGCGTCAGGAATTACCCAATTATGGGAGTAATCAGTCACGCCCTTGACCGGGTGGGTTATTCCCTTGCACGTCAACTTGATAACGACAGCATTCTAGATTCATTTGCATAATATTTTCTGGCGCCTACAAAGACCTTATAATAGCATGTGTTAACATCATCAGCCGATAGCTTACCATTTTTATTGGCCGCTTTGGTAGTGCAATTAAAGTAATTTTTGAGAGCTAGCGCCGGCACGGCAATTGAGACAGCTAACACGAAAATTGCAAAGACACCAAGGGCAACCAATAACGTCGATCTCCGTATTTCTATGCTCATAGATATTCAGCCACGTATAATATATTTATGGACTTTGTGTTTTTTTTAGATTAGTATTCTATAAACAAGTATGCTAATAATTTTTATTGACTAATAGTACCTATTATCGGAACCATGACAATGTCAGCTAAAATTGAAAAATAATATCCTTACTCATTGAGACATCGATCGTCGCATTAAGTCTATTATCTGTCCTGAAAAAAAAATAATTACGCATAGGCTACGTGCATTATGAGAAAGCCTTAATTATTTAAACTCCTGATTCCGATTTAGGATTGCGTCTGCTTGTATCAAATGACTTTTATATGCATACACTCAACTTTTTAGTCACGTCTATTAGGGAGGGGTGGTCTAGATTGGTTAGGATACCTGCCTTACACGCAGGTGGTCATGGGTTCAAATCCCATTCCCTCCAATTAACGCAAGGACTGCAAAATTAGTTTCCATTACTAACAAAAGATATATGAGTAAGTTTTAATTGATGGCAATTAAATCATATGGTGCAACAGCTACTTCCACTATAACAATGTGCATTAGGTGTACGATAAAAGCGCAAACACTGAAAAATAAAATTTGTTAACCATGGTGAGGCCGAACCGTAACTATCATCTGTAGTTGCAATCAATCACGTAGAGCAACCTTCCTTCTGACTACGTCATTGTTGTCTATCATATTAACCTACTTGAGGGGGCCTATCCGGTCTTACATTAAATCTTGAGTTAATGTTATGGTTAAGGCTTGTGCACAGCCATAAGACCTGGTATCCTGTGCCCTATTGAAGAGGGATGCCAATGGCTTGTAGTGACTACAATTAATTTACTATATGAAACCCATACGCAAGACATTTCATGTGAAAACAGTGGAAGTAATCTGTGCCCATTAATTTATTCAAATCTAATTCAATAATACGATAAGACATTTCTTGACCTTATTCAAGCCGTAGAACTGGTAATGATGATCAGCAGAAGTAAGTCACATTAATGCCTTTTTAGAAGTACCTCCATAGCTAAAAAAATTTAGGAAAAAAATTACAGGACTAACTTGCTTAAATCAAATATAACCAGAGGTCAGAATAAAAATTGAAGAAATACGACTCGATATGATGATTCCAGGAGCATTAAAAAGTATATCGCTAGTGATCTATTTTTTAACCTGTTTGTATTTCTTTGCGTTATTCTCCTATGTTCCCTTACTTTGCTGCATAATACAACTAGGCAAGCAAATGCTGAGACTTCTGATATTCGACTAGTTGATTATAAAGATAATGCTGATGTCAAGATAAAAAATAGTAATGAATTCTCTGCTAGTTATGCTGGAGATCAAACGCAATTCTGGAAGAATCTTGCCAACCCAGCCTTGGGTTATTCTGCTATTAATGATCTAGGTAATGGAATACATGTTGATTTGTCATCAACGTCCTCAGATCCTCAGCAGTATAACATGGACGGAGAGCACAATCATAAAGTAGGAGATAATAAAGTTAATGCTAACGGAAACAACAACAAGAACAGTGATACTCCATTTACTTTACCATTTCCGTAAATTTCGCGCAGAGATAGAAGTGCTTGTAATCGGAGACTATAAATTTTTTGACGTACGCTAATTGTCCATTAAGGTCACGAAACCTAGTTCTCAGTGTATTGATGTCCATATATCATAAGAACTGCGTACTGCTATTCCAAAGATGAGCTATAAGTGAATGAAGTGCCAAATAACTTTAGCACCTATAGTCGATGTTTGATGGCTCTAAAATATATAATTGAGCGTGGCTCATCTGACGCAGGAATTTAATACAGTTAAACTTGATGGGTCATTACTTCGTAATTGTGCGACAACGGGCAATTTTGTCAAAAGCAGCGCCAATCTTATTTCTCCATTAACCTCAGTTAGACGAGTCACTGAATAACATAACAGCTTTACGAAACTATCGTATCATACGTCCAGGGGTAAAACGAAAGAGTGATAGTAAGTTAGTAGCGACAGAACTAATTAGACATATTATGTATTCTTCGATACGTTCGTAAGAAGCAGATTTCCACCATTAATCTTCGTAGGCTTAGCCTCCCGGAAAACGAAAAACATTACGCAAAGATCATGCTTTTTTGGCATTTGGAATGTGCGTATTTTGCACAGTCCAAAGACAAACTCTCACGTTCGTTCTTCTTACCAAGGTATATTTTCATTAGAGTGACCCGATTTCGGGATGCAGTTAATTCAGAAGATATTTCCCTTGCAAAATCGTATTCTGAAATCTAAGATACAATGAAATGAATACGCTAAGTCTGTAATATCTCCCCAATATAAACAAATACTTTAATTAGAATAAAGTCTGCCTAGCTTCAATGACGTCATGGATGAATTGAATTTCTGAATTATTTTTGTCCTGATGATGTGTGCAGTTCTTGGTATCAACTAGCGATAAGGGAGAGATGCTACGATGGGATTAAGCGCAGCAGTTGCATCTTTTATCGGCAAAGTTGTAGAATATATAATTAAGGTGGTGGGGCCATTAATATCCTTTTGGACCGTATTACTAACGAAATCGTAAGTTGAAAGCACTCTGAATTTAGCAGCCAATAAATCTGTCCTGTATTTTGGTAAAAGTGATGTTGGAACGAACATACCCCCAGCCACAAGATTGTTACTACTAGCCTTCTCTTTGCCAGACACATGTATGGTTCCAGTCATGTTCTTATATTTCTGATCTGTTACTGCATACGTCCCTATAGGTAGTACCTTAGCGTCGGAGCTACCGGGATGTTTTATCGGAACGGTTTGCCATACTGTTTGTCCGGATTTTGCATCCTTTAATATCTCTATATGAATATGATTAGGATCGCCATGCATGTAAACTAAGGATGTTCCTGCTGGAACAGTCAGATTACTAGGGATGAAGTGAGCATTTTTCAGACTAATTGTCTTGTGCTCTGAAATTGAATGATGTGCTTCGTCAGGTATGTAGATAATAAATCCGCTTACTGAAGCGGGGAGGGAGATGCTGCCTGTTTCATAGACTGATCTAGCTGTTGGTACTGGGACGTTACCCGAATTGCTGGTTATTTTGATGCTAGCTGCACTAGAAACATCATATGTCTTAGTGCTCAATAATGGGTGTGTTGTTTCTAATATGTTCAAGGCATATGCATCTGGTGTAAATAAAATTATAGCTAGGGACATAAACAGGAATATCGTTACTGATGTAAACAAGATAGAAGACTGAATGCCTAACCAATTCGTGTTCATTATCATTGAAGATAACAAGCTAATTTTGGTAAAATTATCCTCAATCTTTAAAAACTTTGCTGAACTGAGTTATTTTTAGAATGACTGTTCATCAATAGAACAGTAAATGAATAGGTTATACTCTTCAGCATCCTGTTACCAATCATATTAATCCGGTTATAAAGTAACAGACGATTAGAACAGAACTATAAGCCTTCTTATATTGAATTAGCAAGCAGGCAGGCAAGATGTATGGCATTCTAGACAGTAGGCTGCAAATGAGTAACTAACCTTTAAAAGAAGCAACGGTGTTGAATCCATGATTTTAGCCTTGCTAATTATCCATGATTGGATTATCGCATCTTAAGTACCGAAACTCGCTTTCTATGCGTAAGTAAATATATGGAAGTGTCGTATTATAACCAACGGTCTTTAAGTAAATGGCTTACGAAAATGTCATCCTAGTTTTGGTGGCAGTGGGACTAATCTTGTTTGGCTCCAAGAAATTGCCTGAATTATTCAAATCGTTGGGAAGAGCCAAAGTAGAGTATGAGAAGGCAAAAATAGAATCGAAGTATGAACTCGCCAAAACTGAACAGACTCTCAAACCGCAAGAAGAAAAAATGACAGGCAGAAGTATCTTGACAAGAGACAAACTCGAAGAAATGGCTTCAAAATTGGGTGTAGCTGAGCATGAAAGCATTAGTGATGATGAGTTGAAAGAAAAAATACTAGAGCGTCTTAGGCAAGGATCTTGAATTTGGTCAATCTGTCGGAGACTACATTTAATTTTTTTAAAATAGCCTCTGTATAACTTTATAAAAAGATTTAATTGGACTTCCTTCGATTTCTAGTTTTGAAAAGGAACTCATTTAAATCCGATATTAAAATGTGGGGGCGATGAAGCATCAGATTCCCAGCTAGCAGTTCTTGATAATCAGTAGGAAGATTGAGTTTTCATTCCATTCAAGCTAGGACATAATGTGTTCAGGCCTCATCTAAAGAGATATCAACTTTGTTATTTGGTATTACTATTCAAGGGGCATGACAAGAAAAAGCTAAAAAAAAGGGAATTCTAATCTGGCACGATCCACTTAGCCCGTATCTTGTGCATGAAATACCTCGTTTACGTTTGCGAAGGAAATGTCTGGGGTGGGTCCGCCACCTATCACATAAATGTTATTTCCAATTGACGCAGCTGCCAGACCGTGGCGAGCCGTTGGCATGGGTAATTCTTCGACCCATTTATTATTCTGCGGATTATACATCTCATTATTATTGAACGTCTTGTCTGGAGCTTCTCCTCCAAAAACATAGATCTTTCCATTGACCACAGATGCAGCAATGCCACCACGCTTAGTGGGCATAGCAGCCAATTTACTCCACGAGTCAGTCTTAGGGTCATACGCTTCGTTATTATCTAGGTTTGAAGATTTACCTGTAGGTCTACCTCCTATAGCGTAAAATTTTCCCTCAACTACAGCTGAAGCAAGATGTTGCCTTGCAGTGGGCATTGGCGCCTTTTCAGTCCAAGTGTCGGTCCGAGGATCAAATGCCTCATTAGTATTCAAGGGCCTGTTGGATGTTCCACCTATTACATACAAGACTCCATCTATGAACTGAGCAGCTAACGCTGCTCTTGCTGTTGGCATATCCTTATCTACAAGCCATTTGTCTTGTGAAGGATCGTAAACAAAGAGTCTGTTTGACGGCACTTTGTCATCCAAAAACCCCCCAACCAAATAGATTTTGTTATTATAAGTAGCCGCAGCAGCATGATTCAAGTTTACCGGCACCGGAGCGGCAGTTGACCACGAATTAGTTTTTGTATCGTATACTTCCACAGTGTTCTTGTTTCTCTTGCCTGTTTCGCCATAACCAGCGATTATGTAGATCTTATCCCCAACTGCAGCGTATGCCGATTCCATCTTAGATACTGGATTAGCCTTTGCAGTTTCCCATGACATTCTTTCTGGGAGTTTTGTTGCTGCCTGCTGCGCATATGTATTTCCTGCCAGCGAAAAAGGAGAACTAATGATAAAGCCAACTAGCAAGCAGATGAATATTACACGACTTGCATACCTTGTTTGAGAGTGGAGAAATGATCTATATCCAACACAGCGATTAATAAATTCATTTCGTACTAGACCATTAAGTCTAATGTAAGGCAGTATCATAGGTAAGTCAAGCATGAACATATATCCTTTTTAAGCTTTTATAGTCCTCAAGGCTCTGTTCACAACAAATGGACCTATAGGTGAAAAATTCCTACACTTTAATGATGGCTATACCCAAACAAAGAAAGAAAGGCGTAGGACCACATCAAATTATGTTTATTACTCCTTACAGTTGTACTTTTCAGGCCTATTACTTAAAAACATCATAAAGGCTATCTCATTGTTAAAAGAAATCATGTTTTCAATTTATTTGAGACTGGATTCAGCATTACGACTCTAGGAAGCTAGATATTGAAAACAACGCGCTCCAAACTATTTTGATTTAACATAGACAGATGAAACATTGATTAAAGTGGATAGTGACTATGTATGGTTATGGGTTGCTATTAAGCCAATTGAGAGGAATATCCTTGATATTCGAATCTACATTGAAAGGCACATGCTTGTGTCTGAACAACAGTTTATACAGCCTTTGATCAAAAGATATGAAAAGCACAATAATTCAACAGATGGTGGTACATGGTATCCACAAGCGTGTACATTCCTAAATGTTAAACGTCACAATCACCATTCATCAAAGGAGAAGGTTTCATAGAAAGTACAATACATAAAAGATAGAACTGGTGTTTTAATAGTACTTACATTATAAGGAAAGAAAATGATTGTAATCTAAAATACGTCATGAACTGTTTGAGACTATTTGTAGATTCGCACAACAGAGAGATTTTGAAAAGATTAAGTGAAGAGTCTCAATCACCGAACAATTGATGGTATCAGGTTCGGCTCCTAGGTGTTGAGTGGATCTATTATAACCTATTCAAAGACAATGGAGCCTAAATTATTCATGCGTATGGATTTTTCGGCTTATGTGTATTTTGGTTGAAGCGCATTTTGTCGCCAGGTCGGACCATCTAAATTGATCAATTCTGCGATTACAATGGCACAAACGACTATTGCGGATATCATAGAAACTAATCTGTCCTTTGTTTAGGATCAAATGATAGATAATTAAATTTGTCCTAACAATCATGGTATTTTATAACTACGAAGATACTGTCGAGGAGTTATCTTTGACGTACAAAAAGAATAGAAAGTGCTAAAAATGATTTATGTCAGTGCTTTACACAATTAGCCGTGCATTTTATTGCTATGCGAAAATTCAGTGTTCGCATCCCTGAATCCTACCAGATATACACTATAGGACTGATGTAAAATTAGTCACTTCATAGGATTTGACTAGGTGTATGCAAACGACTCTACTTGTGGCTAACTCAACTAAGACTAATTTATAACAGTCCTAATAACCGAAACAAATTTCCTACACATTGAGAATCCAGTCGGTATTACTCACACAAGATACGTAAGTATATACACTTTAAGAAATTAGACTGTGGCATACAACATACACCCAAGAGCTCAGTAATTACAAATTCATATCTTCAGGTAAATAATTGTCAAAAAGGATCACTACCCTGCCGAGGGTTACGGATCTTATTTAAGTATTGTACAAGTTTTATTGAATTGCTTTTCCCTACGGATCGGCGCCCATCTCTTAGAGGTAAATTTAGCAACTTAGACACAATTAAATAATTCAATACGTCATATCTGCGTAGGAGTAGTTATAATCTTCTATCAGAAATGTCAATTTACTCAGGATTTGAGCTATTAGGATTCTTCTTAATAACTCGAAAGAATCTCACACTATCTTGAACATTCTCATCCCAAACAAGCTCATCCATATCCTTCAAGTCCAAATACTCTTTTACGAACGTCGGAATCCCGTCTTTAACCTTCGATACCCTCACCATGCTTAAAAGTAGTCATAAATAGATAAAAACCTATGGTACATTGAATTGTGATAGATTGAGGTATTAAAGATCTCTTTTTTCATTGATAGAAGCATCGATTTAATAGGAGCACGAAAAACGTTCATACGTGGGCCGTGTGAATATCGTATTGACAAAAGCTGCAGTGTCGGTAGATATAAAGTAATCTAGGCCCTTTATATTCCGGTCTTTTATTACGAGAAGGCATATAGTATCGCCGTAGGGAGGTCTGACCGCTCTGTCAAAGTCAGCATGTTCGCAAAAATTCAATAAATCCACGCCGGCACACTTTTCACATCTAATAATGCAAATCGGACGTCAACTTCAAACTAGATATGATATAATAACAAGGTGACGGAATTTCACTTTTGCTTTCGATTTAGATTCAATGGTCTAGTTCGGCTACAATAGTTGGGAGTTAAAGTTCATTGATATACTTGAGGAAAGGAGATTATTAGATGCAAAAACCACACTAATAGATGAGGTAGATTACATTGTTAATGCTTGGCATGATAATAAATACAAAGGAGTAATTTTGTGTGCCTATGTTTCTCATACTTCCTGCCATGTATCTATCAGTAATACTAATTGTGAGATGGAAATAGTCGTACCCAGCTAGAGCTAAGGACATTGATTTAGCAT
>JBQCDO010000179.1:0-6512 GCA_051961195.1 Nitrososphaeraceae archaeon
TCCAATATTGTCCCAAGTTTCTCCGTAATCATCTGTCTTCCATAACCCATTTCCAAACGTGCCACAATACATACGATTTCGTTTACTAGGATCAGAGGATATGCATTGTGGATGAGTTCCTTTTAGGTATTCATGTATCTTCCAATAGGTTTTTGTCTTTGAGTATTCAAGTGTTAAAACCGAGTCTTGCATAGCAATCAAAAGCTTCGTAGTCATAAGTCAAGTATAGACCACAAGAGTATATATCTATCACAAATTAATCTGCTCATTTTAGACACACAATTTTATATCTCGATGAAAAATCGCTATTATAATCTATATTTTAGAAGATGTGGATTCAATTGTCTAGTATCAACCAACAACAGATATAGATAAAGAAGAGAATATTTAGAAATACAACTCAGACATCCTAAGAAGGCGGTCTGACAGTTGTAGTAATATGTATCATAGATAAAAATCAAGCATATCCTCAAACAAGCGTGAATACTTATAAAAAATTGAGTATTGGTGTACAATCATCCCTTATAACTCCTCATTAAAGTGATACTTGGGTGTAGGAAACAATCTATCTTTACTTTTATTTCTTGAATTCTAAGATATGGTTATAGGGGATAGATGTCAAAATAGTAAGAAAATAATATTTATAGACTAAGAACTAGTCGCTTAACCACATATGTTAGACATTTAGGGTATTAGTGGTACTTACTTTTGTTTATCTCTTAATTCAGCTTTTATCCATAGAGTATCAAATATTGTTATTAAAAACACTATTCCCACTTTACTATTAGTGCGGAGATTTTCCTATATAATGTGATATTATTGGCTGGGGACAATCCTTGATAAGTGTGCGGATTCTATTTTCTATAACTTGTATATTCTTGGTAACATATTCATGCTGACGTATATGATCAGTCCAGGTATCAGCAATCCTGATTTCGATGTAATGACCGATATCTGTTGGGTCTTGGAATAATTCCCAATATGCCATTCCCTCGCTTCTAAGCATTCGTCCTAGTTCACGTACGCTTTGCTCAAACTTATCAGATAATTTGGGATCAATCTTGTTGTATTCGATTGTTATTAGAGCTTGATTTTCATTTTCATCTTGTGAATTGTCAACCGAATACATAGCAGGAAGAGACCAATGATCACGTGCTGGTGTAAAGTCAAGGTCATCTAACAAGGTACTGCTATAACGTTTCTTAGCAATAATGGTTGCGCCTAAGGCCAATGAAGCTACTAACAGTGTGATCGAGATACCAAATAGATTAGCTACTGTACCCCATAATACACTTCCAACTACAAAACCGCCATTTAGTATAAGTAGATATATTGCCAATACCCTGGCTCCAATCCATTTTGGTGCGGATTTTATTCCAATCGTGTAGAATTTTGATATTATTGTGATGTAAGCTGCTCCTCCTAGTGCCATTACCACACAAAGGATTCCAAAATTTCGAACATATCCCATTGTAAATATTACGATTGCAAGTAACGATATAGAAATTGTAATAAGAGATTCTACCGAAGTCTTAGGCCGTAATCTTGGCAAAATTACAATTCCACAGGCTATTGCACCCATACCAAAAGATCCTAAAAGCAGTCCAAATCCAGTGGAATCAAGTCCTAATTCGCGTTTAGCTAAGAGTGGCAAGAGAGATAATAACGCGCTACTACATAATGTAAACAAACCTGCGCGTATAATTAATACATGTGCAGCTTGGGAATAGCGTACATATCGCAATTGAACTCGAATAGCTCTGAATATATTCTCCGGGGGTAGAGAGCTCTGTTCTTGGACATTGGACCTTCTTGGCAATCTACTTAGAACTATGAACATGGCAATAAATGAAGCTGAATTAAGAAAAAATACAGCCCAAGGTGCAATTGCAGCTACAAGAATACCACCAATCGTTGGACCAACCACACGGCCTATGTTACTAGCAAGTGCGCTAAGGGTTAGAGCGGAAGATATTTCTGATCTTGGTACCAATCCACTCAAAGTGGGGATAATGGGAGTTCTAATCATAGTCGTACCCGCTCCCAGCGCAAAAGTAAATATCAATAGTATTGTTGGGGTAGTCAGACCAGCAAGAGTAAGGATTCCTAGCAGGGCAGATATTGTAACCAAATATGCACATGCGATAAGAAGTATACGCCTCCGATCAAAAATATCTGATAATATCCCTGATGGTAACGCAAATAGAAAAATTGGTAAGGTGGTAGCAGTTGTGACGAGAGATACAAACAAGGGATCGGGGGCAAGAGAAGTCATTAGCCATGATGCCCCTAGATCGTACATAGCAGCACCAACATAAGAAAAAAGGGCAGCAGTCCATAACGTTCTATACAGAGTAGATTTGAAAGGACTCAATCCTGACGCTGAAATATTTTCCTGATTGTCTTCCCGACTTCCTCTTTCAACCATTAAAAAATAAGTAAGACCTAGTCATACATATTTCTGTATGGTGCTCAGTTATCGATGTTGATAAGATATGCCCACTTGGGATACGCACTAGAATTAATAATGACTCCTCAATTTCAAATGAAATGTTCCGAGCTTTAGTTTAGTCAATTTGTAACCTTTTGATCCAAAATATTATAACAATGTATAAATATTAGGTGGCAGCTAAAAAGGGTTGACTTCCATTAATAAAGTCTTTATTGATATCGCCAAATTGTATCCACGTCTACCCGAAAGTAAAGGTATAGAATTGAAATCCTTTTCCTTTAACATCAATTACAATACTATGAGTAGTGTAGTTGTTATGTATAGCTAAATTATATAACCTTTGTCCATCAATTCTAAAACTACCATCAGATGATAAATCCTGCCCAAGTGAATTGTTGGATAGATGCTGCAGCTGCTCCTCCTCCTATTCCTTCATCGTCATTAAAAACAACTCCTCCACCCCTTCCTCCTGCTATTATATTTGCAGACTTTGCATAATATATCAAAACAATGCGCCCAGTATCGTTTTGTAATTCCATATTATCTGGATTATTTTTCCACTTACCTTGAGGGTATACGATATGAGGTTTAAAATTTGTAGTTGAGGGGATTGAGTATGAAACTGTCTGATCTTGTTTGAAGCCTTCAGGATTTCCAAGTGAAGCTCTGGTAGTATTATAACCTATGTATATTTCCTGTGTTGTGTTCTGCCCTAAATTTACATAATACAAACTTCTTGGTTTGATTGGTGCCGTGGGGTTTACATCAAAGCTTATTTCTTTTGCACCCATCAGAGCAGCACGTTCAGCCACTAGCGATCGAATTGATTTTTCTATTTGATTATGATCACCCTCACCTACGTGATTGTATCTTATGTATCTTTGAGCATCAATCAAATAATATCTGGGCCAATAGTTATTTCCATACGCATTCCAAGTTCCATGACTGCTGTCTAGTATTACAGGATATTTTATTCCAAACCTTTGGACCGCATCCTTCACATTGGCATAGTTTTTCTCAAACTGAAATTCTGGTGAATGAACACCAACTACGACTAAACCCTTATTAGATTATTTTTGATTCCAATCGTCAATGTACGGCATAGGACGAATCGAGTTGATGCATGTGTACGTCCAAATGTATAGTAACACTACTTTTCCTCTAAGAGATGAAAGTGTAATTGGATGATTATTATTCGGTGTATTTATGTAGCCACTGATTTGAGCAAATTCAGGTGCCTTCATAAATTGTGATTTGTCTAGTTGCTGGAATTTTGTAGCATTGAGCTTTATTGTAATTATAGTATGATTTTCTACCATTCCAGCTTCTATTGCCGGATGAGTTATTCCGGTTTGGACAGCTTTCTTCACATTAGCCTGGTTTTTCTCAAATTTAAATTCAGGCGAATGAACACCGCCTAAGACTAAGTCTTTGTCTTTTTATTGTTGTTGTTGTTGTAGTACTGACCAAGCCTGATTAAGGCTAGGATTATTGAAATATATTGTAAAACCAACGATAATAGAAACTATTGCTATTACTATCATTGCCATTACTAATACACTAATATTACCTCGATTCATTGTAAGCTAGGCACCTTTTGGTAAACATACTCTTCCAGTCCTTGTTTTATTATTGATTTATGAAATACAGTTGGACACCAAAAACATGATTCGCTAATAGCAAATTGATATTTATATTGAAAAAGAGATCTAGTTATAATATTAGCTAAATACATACATACGTAACTTTATGCTAGGATAAATACTTTTTATTATATGTCTATAAGTGCAGCTGTTACATTTTCACAGGAGACATCTATAATAATACTAACTGACGATTGATAAGAAAATGAGATATGAAATGATATCTCAAAAAGAAAAGCTAAATAAAAAAATACTATTTAACCCCCTTTACATGTAGCGACCTTATAGTATATCTCTAACCACAAAGATCAAAATAGTAATCTTGTCTTCTATCACCATAATCCTATCTTTTACTGTGACATTTGCTATAGCATCAATAACCAACAGTCACGGTTTAGTAATAGCACGGACACAGGGGTCTTCTATATCATAAGCGTGGAAATCAATGCCTACAATAAACCTCTAACCAAATTTCACATCATAAATTGCTTTTGTATCAATGCAATATGTGCTTGGCCATCTACTACTGAGTTGTTTTTCATCTATACTCAAACCTCGGAGCTTGTTCAGGAATACCATTAAAGGACATTTCATGAGGTACATGCAAGCAGTTCATGACTAGACATAAGCCTTTACACAATTAATCAACATCTAACGTCTTAATATGTTATCTCGTAAAATCTTAATCCTATAAAAAATTCTATACTAAAAAGACCCACCGATTTATATATTTCTACTATTACAATCAGACTACAAATGAACAATATTCACTATATGCAAAAAATAATGAGGCGTATAACTTCTGGAGCATTTCTAATCATTTTGTTTGTAATAGCTTGTAATGTTGCTGTTAATGGCTCAATACTGCCAGTTCAGACCTCAAAAGCATTAGCTGCTGTACAAGACAATAATGATAATGTAGAGACAGTATATCTTAAATTTGTATCCCAAGCATTAAAGGAATCTAATGCCAATACTAGTAGTGGTACTAGTAATAACAGAAGCTCTGTTAGCAGTACAACCCAAGTCCCTGAAGCAGCGAAAGGACCCACAATATCTGCAAAAGGATATTTGGTGCAACAGATCCGAGATCATTTGTACTGGGTTACAGATGGCTCATATAATACTATGTTTCTAGTAACAGATAGGGGTGTTGTAGCAGTTGATGCTCCTCCAACTATTGGTAAAAACTATCTAAAGGCCATAGCAGAAGTAACTAACAAACCTGTTACGTATGTAATTTACAGTCATGCTCATTTAGATCACATTGGAGCTGCTGGAATGTTCCCAAGGAATGCTACTTTTATAGCTCAGCAAGAAACCGCAGCAGAGTTACAAAGAGCAAGAAGTGTAGCCAAAAATGTTTCTGCTGTGCCGCCAATTCCCACAGTTACCTTTACCAAGAATTATACATTGCAGATTGGAAATCAAACTCTAAAGCTAGACTACTATGGAGTTAACCATCTACCTGGAAATATATTTATTTATGCTCCAAATCAAAAAGTACTCATGCTAGTGGATATCGTATTTCCAGGATGGATTCCATTTCCATATTTGGCAATAGCTAAAGATACTGCAGGATTTATCAAAGCTCATGATATAGCGTTGAACAACTATGACTTTGACACACTTGTTGGTGGCCATCTAACTAGACTTGGGACACGAAATGATGTAATAGCACAGAAGGAATTTGTTTCTGATTTGGAAAAGGCAGCTGCTCAAGCCAACCAACAAGTCTCATTTGGTGAGATTGCAAAGCAGGTAGGAGGAGGACAACCTAACCCATGGCTGATTTTCTCTAAATATATTGATGTAGTCAACGAAAATTGTGTAAATAGTATGTTACCCAAATGGGAAAATAGACTTGGAGGGGCACAGCAGTTCATGTCAACGCATTGCTTTACTATGACTGAATCTGGAAGAGTTGATCCGACAGTGCATGAATTGCTTCAAAATGGTACGTTCGTAAACAAATAATTGTTCGACCTACGTACTCTTTTATTTCTTTTTCTGTGTTTGAAAATTAATCAAGACTCGACATTATCTATTCAAAATGAAAATGTTGTTTCCAACTCGAAGCTACCTTAACCTAGTTCTCCCAAAAATTCGAGATCGCCGGCAGACCGGCCAACGACAAGATGGAACAAATGCCCAAGGTAATGATAGACGAGATGGATGCAAAAAGACGCGCACGCGAATTTATTGATGGAACAGGTAGGGCTTCCGCCTATAGAGATGGAAAATGGGCAGAAATTAGGCGATCAGCAGCATTAGAATAACAAAAGGAAATAAAGGAAGATGAAGTAAGTATGAATTTATCGCAGGCGTCATCAGGATCATGTTCACACCCATATTTGGCATTATGCACCTGATTTTCAGCCGACTAAATAATCATCATCTTCAGACCTAGGTGATTA
>JBQCDO010000180.1:0-11689 GCA_051961195.1 Nitrososphaeraceae archaeon
TACGATGATGCTGCTGCAGATAATGGCTTTATGTTTACAAAGAATGGAAGTAATGCCTTTGATCTCATCATATTAGGACATCAAGAATATGTCACACAAAAAGAGTACGATAACTTGAAAAGGTTTGTTGCTGATGGTGGAACTATGCTCATCTTGGATGGTAATGTATTTTATGCTGAAGTAAAATATGACCCTGTGAAAGATGTTGTTAGTTTGGTCAAAGGTCATTATTGGGCATTTAATGGCAGAACTGCGTGGAAAAGTGTTGCTGAGAGATGGAAGGACGAAACCTCCCAATGGGTAGGAAGTAATTATCTATGTTACCAGTGTGTAAAATCATTCCAAAATGATCCATTTGGGTACAAACCACATGAAGAACAATATCTAGACAATCCACATGACATAGTACTGTTTAATTACAATGCGTCGATCCCTAGAACCTATTTTCCAATATTATCCACATCTACGTCACCAGGACAAGTCTCAACTAGGCCTATAATAGCTACATACGAACTCAATTACAAAAAAGGACGAGTGATTACACTCGGAATATACTCTGATGATATTGTTAGCAATAACAACTTTGATAGCTATTTTGAAAAACTCTTGTTAAAACAGGGGATCACCGGCATGGTGGACTAAAATCAATAGCAAAAGTTCCTTAACTTCTTCTACATCTAATTAAATAATACATATTGAGGTGAAGTGCTTCGTTCTAAAACACCATCTCATCATCATTCTGAATTCTCTAAATGACTCGTAATTTGTTAACGCTAGAAGGTCATCTTGTAGAAGCTTACAATTGAAATACAGAAAACTATATCTGATCTACTACAATTAACCAAAAGGGTCTGAATGTGATAGGATCAAGTTTAGATTAAGAAAGGCTGGAGTCTAGTTAAGTACTCAATCTATATACAAGATACTGAAGAGACATAGCCTTATCCTTATATATAAATCTGAAAGAAGATGCTAAGATGGTTTGTCATGAAACATCCAAATGCTATGATATAAATGAATAGCAGTTTTGCCTCAAATAAATCAATAATGTTGTACTGTATTCATAAGGAATATATTCATAAAGATTTTGAAGCATATATATGCAGTGGTAACATCAGTAACATTGGCAGTCTCAACGTTATACTGTTACTGATGGGTAACTTCGGTTAACACCGTTAATCTAGATTTATTAACAGTAATATTGATACCAAATCTATGAAGGGTGAATAGTATGCGTCTTGATAAAGAAACATGGTAATATAACTAATGAATTAGCAGCAAAGGTAACAAATCAGGGTCACGCCAGTTCCTTCAAACCAAATTATAGAAGTGCAAGAAAACATACTAGCAAAAATTTCAAGCAAATATTCTTTTTGTCATTTGATGCGCTTAAGGATAGGAAGGCTAGATCTGCTCTTACTATCTTAATGGTCGTTGTAGGAAGTGCATTGATGGTGGCGCTTAATGGGATGAGTGCAGGTCAGGCTACGTTCTTAAATAAACAACTAAACACATTGGCACCCAACATTATCTTTGTCAGCTCAGGTCAAAATGGTTTTCGTGCAGGATCTTCAAGCACACCAACCATCGTACTGAATTCCCAGGTAGTAAATAGACTAAAATCTCTTCCATTTGTACAAGATGTGGTTCCATCATACCAAGGACAACTCGAGTTAAATGCGCAGGGAAATATCTTAAATGCACAGGTACTAGCTATGGATCCTCAAAAAATATATCTAATTGATCCTTCATTGCAGTTGGTATCTGGATCTTTAATACAATCCAATAATCCTTCTTCAATGATTGTAGGGGATACAATTGCTAACCCTCCAGGCAAGTCAACACCCTTTGTCACAATTGGTCAAACTGTCAGGGCAACTTTTACATTCGTTGACTCTAAAACTGGAAAGACCGAACAAGAGTCTAAGAGCTTTGTGATAAGTGGCATAATTCAGCCTACTGGAAATAATCAGATAGATAATCGAGTCATAATAAATGAACCAACTGGTAATTCCCTTTTCCATAAAGCAGGAAGATATGATCAAATGGTTGTTGCTGCCTTGTCAGCTGATTACGTAGCTACTGTACAGCAAGAGATCACAGGGCTTTACGGGAACAATATTGGTGTTATCACACCAAAGGCAATACTTCAAACAAGACAGCGATTTCAAAGTGGAAACAGCGCGTTCACAGTAGCAATAGCGTTTATTGCATTGTTAGTTGGAGCGGTTGGGATAATTACCACGCTTTACACATCTGTCACAGAGAGAACTAAAGAAATTGGAACAATGAAGGCTATTGGTGCGAAAAGTAGGTTTATTCTTACCTTATTCATTACTGAAGCTCTATTTATCGGTCTCATAGGTTCTACATTTGGAATTCTGAGTGGTATCGGTGGAGCATACGTATTGACTTCAGGGTTTGCCCCAAATGCACCAGGACAGGGTGGAGCAGGAGGTGGAGTACAAGGAAACACAGCAACGTCTCATCTTAATCCAATATTTGTTCCAGGTGATTTATTCAATGTCTGGATTCTTTCAACAATTCTCAGTTTAGGGGCTGGTCTGTTTCCTGCATGGAAGGCTTCGCGTTTATCGCCCTTAGAGGCGCTGAGGAGATAATCCTTGCCTTCCCAGATAGCATTTTATGATATCATTTTTTGAAGGTCATAACGGAAGAATCAATTTTAATAGAGAAATGCTAACCATGTAAGGTAACACATTTAGTACCAAAATTATTAATTTCTTACTATCATTTTTTATCTCATGTGTTTATCATATAATGTCAAAATAAAAGATGTAGTCCTACAACCTAGTTCTCAGCAAAAGTTCTGGATTAATGGATCTTTAGTGGAGAATAAGAACGAAACTTAGAAAGGCCATTTACGATTAGTTTTAAGGTACAATAACATTATCAAAACCGGTCCAGACGGCAATTCACACATTCTGATATATTTTAATGATAACTCTACAAGATAATGTGGAAATATGATTAATAATTAAATCTGTATTAAATTGAATCTAACACCCAATTGGTTATGTAGCGAATTTTTTACTTACATATAATAAAAAGTTGGGGTTTCTGAGGTGGATTTATGATCATTTTAGCTTTGGTTAATTAGGGGTGTATTCTAGCGATGGTGGTGAGGGTACCAGTACCAGGAGTAGTGATCATTATGGTGGTTGTCTGAATGTGCAAATGCGCTGTTGGTTAGAATAGGTGTTGTAACTACGAGAGATAATGCAGCTATTATTGCTACTACTGCAATGACTGTAGTGGTTCGAGTTTTCATCGTACTTCCATATTAGATATCGACTTATATTAAATTAAATTAACGAAGTCAACTAACATCGTTACCCGGTATTAGTATCTTCTACGAATGTACTGCAAACGATAAGTATAGTACACTTTATCTCTGATTTATGGTTTACAAGGATCAAGTCATAAGATCTACACAACTAAAATAGATATACTTGTGTTCTATCAAGAAATTATTATTTACGACTGCTATAACTGCTGTCATTATATTCATCACATTAATTCACAAAAACGTATCCGTTGTACTATGAGATTATCAACAGCATCTCCTCCTCAATCTAACGTCATTCTCTTAATATGTCAATTGAGTTTCGCCATACAGGCTATGAGACTAATACCATATACAGACATACAATATCATGAGTGTTCGAAAATTAATGACGAATCCGATCAACAGATCATGTCTCTGAACTGGTGGAAGTTTGATAAAACATATTTCGCATATCTTAACCTTTTTTTCAATGTAATGATTTGAACCGATCAAGATACTTATTATAACAATTACTTATCTAAATCATGTGGGCGATCGTTGTAGAATTCAGTTGTCTTAGGGGATAATTCCTACCTATGACATAGTGACTGAATTACATTTAACGATCGACTGCATGATTGGCAATCAATACTAAATAAACAGTGCTGCTATTATATATTATATAACAAAGTTAATTTATATAATAACATTTATAGCAATAGTATTTTGGCCGTTAGTGTATTGTGATCATATCTTTGGGATCCAAGACAAACTCTTCATGGCTTGGGAAGTTTGCTTGGTAATTCTGTGAGTTCTGGACGCTATTTAGAGTCTATAGTGGCACTCGCTTTATTGATTTTAGTTATTCTTTTGACAGATTTCTTATTCTGGAGACCTTTAGAATCTTACGCTAAGCGTTTTAAGTACGATTACTCCTCTACCTCAACTTCTTACGATGAGCATGACATCTCCACTAAACATCAAGTCGGATCTCATATTCCTAGTCATGATAACATCATACAGCTTCTATCAAGTAGAATCGCATTCCCATATATTCTTTTGACAGATTTCATAATGACACCTTAGAAAGAATTCTGTGATACCTAATCCAGTAGTCTTTTTTATCCATATATGCTTATTTGATTTCAGAGTATCGAAGATTGTCTCCTGGTAATCATAGAGAGGCTTTTCTATTCCGTTCTTCTTTGGAAGTCCTACTATATGATTAAAACAACAATCTCCACTTGTTCTGATGTCATTTAGATTATGCTCCTCAGAATTCCAAATCCAAAACTCTTTTCCTTTTAAGGTACTAAAAAGTCTGGTTTGTTGTTCTTGTTGAACTGATGTTCCCTGTATTAACTTCTGAAGATCCTTGAATGTCATTTTTCTCATTTTTATCGGTAATACAATCCTCCCGTACTTTCTTTAAGCTGATATCCGGGGTTGCAGCTTCTAGTTTGTCTCTACAATTCTCTACAAATTTGATTGCATCACTTAACACGGGGGCATTTGTAAGTAAATCCATTTTGTACTTGTAACAATCATTTGCTAATGATAATGCTTGGAGTTTTAGTCTACTGTCTTCAGGTAGTTTATTAGATACATCCCATGCAATCTTTAATACTTGATTTATTCCTGTTAGACATCACTGGTATTCTTCTGGCAATTTCTCATTTATGTGTAATTCAATATCTTCTTTTGCTTTTGCTTTCAGATACTGTACATCTCTACTTATTGTAGGCTGACTGATCTGAAGAGCCTCGGCAATGTCATACTGATTTTGTCCTTGTACTAGTAACTCCAATACTTTTTTAACGCCAGTCTACTTGTTTCTTAAATGGGGTCGAGGCTATTTTACTAATTATTATTCCTCCTTCTTGTCCTCCACAGAAAGATTCATTCCTATCGCTATTCATTATACGTAGTTACTATACATAGGCAACTACATAGCAATAAATATTTTGTTTGATTCATTAGCATTCGTCATTAATTCACTTTTTATCTTGTTACTAGTCTTTTATTCATAGCTAAAAGTGGTGATTGTAAATATATTAGACGAATAGATCGCAAATATCGCTATCTGGTGCTGATGGCAAGACTATTGTATTCCTGAAGTGCAATGACCCAGAATGTTCTTTAAAACTGATTCACTTCTAGGAGACATAATTCTAATGCACCTACCGAGCTCCTTGTTTCAAAGTGTGTTAGATATACTTAGAAATGAAGGCCCAGTTTATATCTACTGGCCCAAGATAGGGATTTCTTTCTACATCAAGTGAACCTATGTAAAATATAGAACGTTGATTCTCAAATCCTAACGACTCTTTTGAAGGTAAAGACTCCACAAACCTAGCAAATGTTATAACATAGATCTCGTTTGCCGACGATTGTGAACTATGTCTAGATTGTAAGACATGCCTTTTGTAATACCTTCAATATTATGAAGTTGTACTTTAGTGATTTTAATTACTTCGAAAATTTCATTATCTTAGCAACAAAAGATTGTTTTGTAGTTAAGAAAAGATTCTTCTTGTTTGCTACATTGATTACATATACAATATTTTGAAATCATCCTTGCCTCACATTTGTTTAAATATTTGCACTTATTGCAACCTGTTTTCTTTCCACAGACAAAATATTGTAATTCAGCAACTGGTCCCCCGTAATTAACTACAGATATTGCCACAATATTACTTTAAAAATTAAATCTACTATACCTCATTTTGGATGGTGTAACGAGTCGTCTACGTTTGAGTACTCAAATTAGTCTAACCCTTTTGTAACTTTTTACATTCGTACACTTTAACAATCAATTCGTTTATCATCTTTTGCTGCTGCAATACCAAGAGCATATATAATGATTCCGCTGAAAAGCATTCACCTTTGGAGATAGCAGCTCTAACATAGTCTTTATTTTGTCCACATTCAGAAAGCATCTATAGAGAAGAATTCGGATGTATGTGAATCAAGGAGCAACTTAGCGTACTTACGGTTCAAAATAACGGCTAATAATGTATCATGCGTAATTAATCTATAACAGAAATGAAATTAAAGTCTCATTTTTGTCCCGTCTACCGAGTTTTCATTTTACTATAAATCCAGAAGCCCGCTCCTATTATTATAACTAAGATGATTAGTCCAACAAAAAGAGGAGCAATTATTTTTATGAGGAAGATTGTGATCCCAATTATTATAACAAGTGCTATTATTCCGATGATTATTATCCCAATAGTTGAGGAAGTTCCCAAATTAATTACCTCAAATAAACATGATTATGACAGTATTTAGCAGTTATATATGCAGCTTGCTAAATTCACGACGGTAATAGGTAGAGAAGTAACTTGGGTGTACCTCCAAGATAACTGAACTTCCATCTTTGCCGCTACCAATAATCTGCTCATGTTCCACGTTACGAACCAATTTAGCTATTCATATCCAAGATACACCGATCTAAACTCAATAAACTCTATCTATAAGCGTTTATCATGGACTGGCTATCCAAAAAATCTTTCGTTAGTACAAATAGATATCTATGGATAGTAGCCGTTAGTCGATGCGAATTAACATACTAATTCCGTTAACATGCAATATGTATAACACATCAGATTTTTAACCCGTCCGGCATAATTATCCCAGAAAAAACGTTATAGCTGGATATGAGTGGTGCCAGGTTATAAATATTATCAAAAATGCTGCCTACTGGATATAGAGAGTGACCCTCCCGGCAGGTTACAAAATTTGTGTATGCTTTCTACCATGAACCGCGGCAAATTGTTCTGTTAACTTATCACCAGTTCTATGTAAAAAGTATTGGTGTTACCTACGTTGTAGTGAAGCATAATAAGCGATTAACTCAATTAGCCTCATGTCAATGGAAGACAATTACAATGAAAGGTTAGCCCGTTTTGAAGAAAAGTATCCTATGGAAAATGATCTAGTTAACAGGATTCCAATGACCTTCAACCAAATTTACAAAAATGTGTATTCAAATTCTACTTTTCAAGGCTTTGGTAACAAGGAAGTAAAGTTTAACGTAACGAAAGCGTCAGATGGATCAAATACAATAAGTATGACAGAAGAAGGTTTATTCTTTTTGGCAGCCGTAGCAGGAGTAATCTCTAGAAGCATTTACACACTTTTGGTATCTGGAGAATATGAGGAACGTCTAAACCAATAGGCTAAGGAAGCTGCAAAAGAATATGTTACAACGATTAACCCATTTCTCATTCAAAGTCCTAAGAGATGTAGTAGATGTAATCTAGACAATGACTATAATGCAAATTTTGTAAACAGTGTGGGAATAAGTTATGAGAATAAATTAGCAAAAGCTAATTGGAGCATATATGCCCATATAACTTATGTTTTGTAATTTATCTCGGGAACAATCTATAGATAAGAATGAGATAGGAATGTCTTGTTCTATATGTGGTTATTTTAATGACATTGACGCGAACTATTGCATAAAATGTGGCGACAAGTTATCTTTAAGATTCTTTGGTTTTATATAATCTGCCTACTGACGAGGTTATCAAATAATATGGAGCTGTAATACCGTGAAGTACGGTACAAATAACAGACGAAATGAAGGTAAAATTATTCGAATATTATGGGTTTGTACTCCTAATAATATACGGTCTATAACCCCGTCAGGTATTTATTCTGGTCATTATGCATAGACCATAAGTCATGAAATCGAGATTGCCGATGATAGGAACCAATTCAGGTTAGGTCACATGTATCTCCTCCTATAGGTTATTGGTTGGGCCTTTCCTAACCCATCAACCGGTTTAATCCCTTCAAATTAAGGGACGAAACTTCCTCATATTTATTTTAAATGAAGCTCTAATTGGATTTGAGGGAACAAGAAATATAATATAAAGAGAAAAATAAGAGCAACAAACCCGAATTCCATAAGAGTCAAACTTATCGATTTGACTCGGCGCACATAAGACGGCTTCATGCGTTCTAACTGAACTACCAAAACTGCAGATACACTAAACGGAATTAATATAATGGACACTAGGCTCGCCAGACCTGTAAAACTGGTCTTGCCAACGCCAGATCCAATAAAGCCTGTAATACTAAGCATAATTAGTATACCTGTAATTATTGTGGCATCAACTTGTAGTATATCTTTGTCTTCTAGCACCAAGCCTTAGTCTATCTTACCAATGAAATGAGTTTAACCAGACTAATAAGTGGAGTTAAAGAAACTACGGGATTTTTTATACTGCCATATGAACCCTCTTTCCTCTTGACATATGATCGCGAACCTAGAATAACCGGGATATTATTGAATTCTATACAACTCTTGCATCATCTATTGTGTTACGATACAATCATACACCTATATGCAACGATATATGACCGGATTTTGTTCAGTTGTAGGCCAGGATAGAGAAATGGACGAAAATGAAGCATCATTTGATTGTACAAAAACGATCAAGGATCCAAAATTAGCCGATTGGTATGTATGTGGAGGAGGTCCAGAGCTACACGGTACAGATTTTCGTGAATGCCCGCAACCGACTTCAGGTTACAAGGGAACTGAAAATAATAGTAATTAGCGCGCTGGTCATCATCTTATTGCTTTCGGCCATTGCACCGAATGTGATGGCAAGTCAGGGGTATTGGACGCCAAGCGACTCATATCCCCCAAAAGGTCTAAAGAAATACCACTTATTTCTCGATAGGACATTTCCTTCGTCTGCGTTTAGAGGGGCTAAACTGGTAATCAAAACCCTTACAGCATGTTTGGACTTCCGTCCTAATTACACCAATCCTAAACCACTTGTCTGTCATCCAATAAATGAGGATGAGATACCACGAACAAATGACAGTATCTTAGACGCTGGATTCTTCATAGTGTCGGATAGGCCGAATGCAAGCGATGCTACGGCGTGTGTCCGAGTTGGCTATAATAATTGGTATTCCTGCGGCGGTACCGGTGATCATTCTTGGGATTCGTTTATCTCAAACATTCATTATAATATAAACAGACTGATACACGACGACGTGTCTGCATTCGATGCATGTATCAATGAGCATCATTTGAAGGAAGGGACGGAAGACTTCAACTTCTGTATGAAAATGCTCACTTAAATCGAAGACTATAAACATGAATAGTATTTGGCGCGCACGTCACGACAGCAAGACAAAGGACTTATGGCTTGGACTAATCTTTAACTATATGAGAAAATAAGGAACAGTACAGTGTTTTTACCTTTCATACAAACCGAAAACTCCTAATCAGATAAGGGAGTATTCATAGCAAACTTACCTCATTGTAAGGTGCAGCAATTGTATTCCCATTACCCGCGTTCCAGCCATCGATCTTTTGTTGAAAAAGTGCCCAGATTGCAGCTTCGTCATATGATGAATCCATATTTTCAAAGTCACTTCTCATTATTTTTATTGTTATGTTGTCATTATTTATCCATGTCTTCTCTAATTAGATGCCATACTTTTAAGTTCAAAATAAGACAAGGAAAAAATTTTGTAAACGGTCCCAGACCATAGCTATAATAGATAACAAGATATATCAAATTTTATATTCAGTTCTTCAATCCATTATGATATCACTTTATGAAACAAATGTATTAAATCAATTGGAAGAATGGAAAAGTATGCTACTATATTCACATTTGCCATCTGCCTTATACACAATCGATTCTGATAAGAGAAGAGTAGTCTTCGTTGGAATTGGCAGCAGTTATTGGGCCGCAAAAATTAGTGAATTCCTCTGGAGGGAATATATTAACTCCAATTGCATATCACTACAAAGTTATGATTTTGTTAATTCGCCACATTATATTTCTCCTAATGATATATTCGTAGTTTTTTCTCATCGTGGAACGAAAACCTATGTATCCAAGCATTAGAAGTTGCAAAGAAAATTGGAGCTAGAACTATTTTCATTACTGGAATTGGAAGTCCTGACAATACTACTGCAGATATAAGGATTGAGACATGTCCTCAAGAGAATTGTGGAGCATTTACAATATCACTAACATCTGCAATTGCAAGGATCATACAGTGGATAGGACTATTTGATAATGAAATAATTGAAAGATTCAGAATGATGATAGATAATATTAGACTTCCAATTAAAATCCAGAGAATACCTACTTATGTTACAAACTTTGTGATCATAGGAGATTTAATAAGAGAAACTATATCTCATGAAGTTGCCCTTAAAATCTCTGAAACTTGCTATCTACCGGTTAGAAGTTTTGGCCTAGAACAGTTTTTACATGCTCCTAAAGTAACAATAGACAAACAAACCAGCATACTAGTTTTCACATCGGTAATACAACCACGAAGGGAAAGTCTACTAACTTATGCAAAAGTTATAGGAACTGAAGTTATTGAAATAAATGAAGACACATCAGGCTTTAATCGCATCCCCAAAGAATTTGTTTGGTTGGCACAACTTCTGTATGGTCAGTATCTAGCATTAGAACTATCTAGACAACTTGGAACAAATCCGGACTCCGTTAGAGCGGATCAAACTCCGTATCGTAAAGCTAGAAATCTAGTAAGGTTATAGCATCAAACATCGACCTCTCTTGCAGATATGACCAAAATAATTACAGACAAATCTAAGGCATCAATTGTAAGTGGTTCTGATCCAAATGTGGTCGCAAAAATGGATCTTAAAATAGCCAAGACCGAAAACAAGATGGAGATATTGTGCAGAAGATGATGCCGGAAAGAAATGTTTGAAGCTAAAAGAAAGATGAGTGATATGGAATTTGAAAGATTATTTGACTCGAGATAAAAGAAGAGGAGGAAAACCAAAAACCGCACTTCATTTCATGAACAGGATTTGTATGTCATAAAAGGGCTCTTAACTTATAAATAGACTTCCTGCAGATAGATATATCACATTTTTTGAAGATTATCTTTTTTACTTTTTATTCTATACTAACTCGTTTCAGGAAAATTTTTGAAGATTATTGTCCATTATGACATACGTTAGTTAACCCTTGCCTGAGAAACTATAAAAAATAAGAGTGATCCCTATTACTATCCTTAAGAGTTGTTTTATCTGATTACCATTGATGCCATGGTACACTCATTCCAGGTCCATCCTTCATCATACCATGAGGACCACCCATCATCATACCACCAGGTCCACGTTGCATCATCATACCATCGCCCATCATCATACCATGTCCCATCATTGGTCCTCCTTTTGATACAGGCTGACTCAATAGTACTTTTCCATTTCCTGCATCCACTATTACCCTATGAAAGGTATAACTACGATCAATAACCCAGACAGTATATGTCAAATATCCGTTTACAATTCCAAAGTGTGCTGCTGCGGCATGAGAATTGTTCCCTACTGTATTTTCTGCAGTCGTCGCAGCTTGACTCAAACTAACTTTTATC